>JAHEDN010000264.1 GCA_024641225.1 Burkholderiales bacterium
GTCCTCCTCGAACTTCATGCGCTCGAAGCGCCTGTCGAACTCGGCGTTTCGGTAGTTCGACGCGTTCTCGCCGTTACCGTTGGTCAGCGACTTGGCGTTCGGCCCATAGAGCAGGAACAGGAAGTTCTCGGCGTCCGGATAGTCCGCGAGCCAGCCCCAGAAATAGATCTGGTGGCTGCCCTTGTTCATCTTGTCCTGGAAGCGGTTGTAATCGGTGGCACGGATCTCCAGCTGCACGCCGATCTTGGCGAACTGCTTCTGGTACCAGTCCATCAGCGAGCGCGCCGCCGGTGTCAGCGCGTTCAGGTAGTCGAAATTGAGCACCAGCGGCCGCCCGCTCTTCTCGTCGCGGCCCTCGGGGTAGCCTGCCTCGGCCAGCAGCTTCCTGGCGTCGTCGAGCGGCCGCCGTTCGAGCCGGCCATCGACCTTGCGGTAGACGAACGGGTTGAACGCCGCGGGCCCGTCCTCGCGATAGCCGAAAAGTCCCGGCGGCAGCGGCCCCTGCGCCGCCACGCCCTGTCCCTTCTCGAATATCGCGATGTGTTCCTCCCAGTCGATGGCGATGGCCAGCGCCTGGCGCAGCTTTCGGTTGCGCGCACCCTGCTCGGGCGTGGCGCCGTCGCCCACCACCGGATCGAGCATGTTGAAGCCGAGGTACCAGGTGTTGGCTTCGATCGTCGTCGGCAGGCGGATGCCCTTGGCCTTGTACTCGGCCTCCTTGTCGGCTGAATCGGCCATCTCGACGATGAAACCGGTGCCGACGTCGAGCCGCTCGATCTGCGGCGCGTCGTAATAGCCCTGGAAGAACTTTGTCTTCAGCGGGATCGCTTCCTTCTCGATATTGAAGACGACCCGGTCGACGAACGGGGTCATCTTGCCGCAGTCGTCGAGCATGCCCTCGGCCTTGTCCTTGGTCTCGCCTTCGCAGGGATACGGCACGCCGCGGAAGTTCGGGTTGCGCTGCAGGACGTGGCGCCGGTTCTCCAGGAACTCGGTCAGCATGTACGGCCCGCTGCCTGCCGGCCAGTAGTTCAGCGTCAGGTTCTTCTCGGCCATGCCCGGCTGCGCATAGAACTTCTCCGCCTCCCAGGGGATCGGCGAGAAGAAGGTCATTGCCAGCCAGTACTTGAACTGCGGGTACTTGCCCCTGATGCGGATGCGCAGGGTGTGGTCGTCGAGCGCCTCGACGCCGCGAAAAGCGTACTGGCGGAAATCGAGCATCGGCAGGTCGCGGTCGGTAGGCGCGAGGTCCTTGCGCAGCGCCCTGTCGATCTCGGCGATGCGCTCGCCGTACTCCTTGAGACCGATGATGTATTCGCTCATCAGCGAGAACGACGGCGACTTGATGCGAGGCGTGGCAAGGCGCCGGACCGCGTACACGTAGTCGTGCGCGGTCAGCTCGCGCGTCCCGGTGAGCGGGAAATCCGCGATTCGAAACTTGCCGGCGACGTCGGCCCGGCTCATCGCGTGGTAGACGTAGGTGCCGGCGGCGTCCTTCGCGAACGCCGGATGCGGCGCAAAAAGGATGCCCTTGCGGATCGGGATGTCATAGACGCTCTCCGCGATCGACGGGCCCGCCGCGTCGGCCGGAAGTTCGGCTCCATTGGCGTCGAGGTAGCGCGGCAGCACGACCCGCTCCGCCGCGCGCGGCGTCAGCTCGTAGGGCCGCTTGAGGTAGTGATAGCCGTACAGCGGCTCGTAGATCTGATAGGTGTAGGGCGTCTCGTCGTTGGAGTACGAACTGGTCGGGTCCAGGTACTTCGGCGAGCGCGAGGTGAAGGCGGTGAACAGCGTATTGGTCGCTTCCGCGCCCTGCTGATGCGGGCTGTTGGTCACCCGGCTGCAGCCGGCCAGAACCAGCAGCGCCAGCAAGGCGGCGCCGAGCCTCGGCAGCGCGGTGTTGTTCGCCATCAGGAACCCTCCCTGCCGCAGGCGCGGTCTCGGCGCAGCGGAATCGAAGCGCGCGATTGTAGTCGCGACATCCCGGTTTCCCGCTCGCGCACATCTCGGAGCGCCGACCACGGTGGCCCGCGCGATACACTCGGCCGCCGTGGAGCACGCTGTCACCGACACCGCTATCTTTCGCTGGAACGTTCGCGTCTACTTCGAGGACACCGACGCCGCCGGCGTCGTCTACTACGCCAATTACCTCAAGTACTTCGAGCGCTGCCGCACCGAATGGTTGCGATCTCTGGGCATCGATCAGCGGCAACTGGCGGCGCGTGAGCGCCTGCAGTTCGTGGTCGCCGACCTCGCGGTCCAGTACCTGCGGCCGGCGCGCCTCGACGATGCGCTGGCGATCGACGCGGCGATCGCCGAACGGGCACGCAGCTACCTCGTCTTCCGGCAGCAGGCCCGCCGCGATGGCGAACTCCTCGCCGCGGCACGCGTCAAAGTTGCCTGCGTCGATACCGCCCGGCTGGCCCCGGTGCGGCTGCCACTGCAGATCCTCGAACGGATTGCCGCACCCCTCGCTTCAGCCCAAGCCTGAGACCCACCGATGAACGCCGCCGCCGACCTGTCGATGCTCGTGCTGATCACCAAGGCGACCCTGGTCGTGCAGGTCGTCATGGCGCTGCTGATCGTGGTCTCGCTGGCCTCGTGGACGGTGATCTTCGGCAAGGGCTTCGCCATCCGCGCGACGCGGCAGGAAACCGAGCGCTTCGAGCGCGAGTTCTGGGGCGGCGCGGAACTGGCCAAGCTCTACGAGAAGGCGACCAACCGGCGCCACAAGACCGGAGCACTGGAGCGCATCTTCGAGGGTGGCATGAGCGAGTTCCTCAAGCTGCGCAGCCGCGGCGGCGAAAGCGGCCCGGCGATCCTCGACGGGGCCCGGCGGGCCATGCGCGCCGCCTACCAGCGCGAGATGGACGCGCTCGAGCGCCGACTGCAGTTCCTCGCCTCGGTCGGTTCGGTGAGCCCCTATGTGGGGTTGTTCGGCACCGTGTGGGGCATCATGCATGCCTTCACCGGGCTGGCGAACCTGGAGCAGGCCACGCTGGCCTCGGTGGCGCCGGGCATTGCCGAGGCGCTGATCGCCACCGCCATCGGCCTGTTCGCGGCCATCCCGGCCGTGGTCGCCTACAACCGATTTGCGCATGACATCGACCGCCTCGCGACCCGCTTCGAGACCTTCATCGAGGAGTTCTCGAACATCCTGCAACGACAGCGGTAGGAGCGGAGCGTTGACCCCATCGACCTCGCCTGTCCGTTCATAGATGGCATTGCTTGCCCGTCGCGTTGCCGGCAGCCGCCGGCGCATGCTCGCCGACATCAACGTCGTGCCGTACATCGACGTGATGCTGGTGCTGGTGGTCATCCTGATGGTCTCGGCACCGTTCGTGAATCCCAGCCTGGTCAACCTGCCTTCGGTGGGCAAGTCGGGGCGCGCGCCTGACCGGCCGCTGGAAATAGTGGTCCGCGTCGATGGCCAGGTCTCGCTGCGCGAAGGCGGCAAGCAGCTCGCCGCGGACCTGCCGGGCACGGTGGCGCTGATCAAGAAGCGGCAGCAGGCGCAGCCCGATGTCAGCCTGAAGCCACCGGTGGTGATCGCGGCCGACAAAGACGTGCGCTACGAGCAGGTGATGAAGGTGATGAGCGCGCTGCAGAAGGAGAACATCGCGCGCGTGGGTCTCGCTGTGCAGCCGGAGAAGTAAGTCCTTGTCCGCAGACCTGCGACCCGCGCACGAATCGTTCGGCAACGAGTCCGAGGTCGATGGCCGCCGTCCTCGCTGATACCCGTCCGCAGCAGCCGCGGTCGGAGCAGAACACGTCAGCAGCGTTCCTGCTCGCGCTCTGCATGCACGCGCTGCTGGTCGGCGCGCTGTGGGTCTCTGTGCAGTGGCATGTCGAACCGGCGGGCGCGGTAGTGGTGGAACTGTGGGCGGCACCGCCCGAGCCGGTGATCGTCGCGCCGCCTCCTCCGCCGCCGCCCCCCGTGAAGGTCGAGCCCGAAAGGGAGCGGCCGGACGCCGACATCGTCATCAAGCAGGAGAAGAAGGCGCCGCCCAAGGTCGCTCCGCCGCCGGATCCCGAGAAGATAGAAGCCGAGAAGCGCCGTGTCGAAGCCGAAAGGAAGCGCGTCGAGGCCGAGGCAAAACGCATCGAAGCGGAGAAGAAGCAGCTCGAACTGGAGCGCAAGAAGCAGGCCGAGGCGATGGCCCAGGCCGCCGAACGCAAGCGCGAGGAAGAGCGCCGCGAGGCGGTGCGCAAGGCCGAAGAGGCACGCGTGCTGGCACAGGCCAGCGCGGGCAGCCCCGCGGGCAGGCCGGACGCGATCGCCTCGGTGGCCGGTAGCGGGCGCGGCGACCCGAGCTACGCAGCACAGCTGATTGGACTGATCCGGCCGCGAATCGTGTTCGCCGTCCCCGAAAACACGCCGTCGAGCGTTTATGCGGAGTTCCAGGTCGACCTGCTGCCCACCGGAGAGATTCACACCGTGCGAAAACTGAAGCCCAGCGGACTGCCGGGCTACGATGAGGCAGTCGAGCGCGCGATCCGTCGCACCGATCCGTTTCCGCGCAAGCGCGACGGCACGGTCGACCGTACCGTGATCATCCGCTTCCGTCCCGTCGATGCGCAGTAGACGTACGGACTTCCCGGCCCAGGAGCCACGGCTCGCCTTTCTATAATTTCCGATCGATGCCCAGACTCTTCGCTCAAGCGCTAGCCCTGCTGGCAGCGCTGTTCGTGCTTTCGCCAGCGGCTGCGCAGTTGCGCGTCGAGATCACCGGCGTCGGCTCGAACCAGTTTCCGGTGTCCGTCGCCAGC
>JAHEDN010000265.1 GCA_024641225.1 Burkholderiales bacterium
GGCGAAGATGTAGGTCTCGATCTCGATCAATCGGCGCGCATTCTCGATCGCGGCAAGCAGTTCGGGAAAGTACTGCTCGCCGTTGACCAGCAGACGGATACGGTTGCCGCCATAGACCTCGGAGGTCGCCGCCACGCGCAGCGCCTGGCCCACGGAGCGCGCCGCCGGCGACGCAGTCATTGCAGTTCGAGATCGGCGATCAGCGGCGCGTGATCGGAGCGGCGCGCCCAGGTCAGACCCTTCGGTACTTCGACGCGACGGACCGCGAAGCCGCGCACGTAAATGCGATCCAAGGTGAACCAGGGGGCAAAGCTGGGAAATGTCCGCGACACCGGTTGCGCCGTCTCGCGGCCGCCCCGCCAGGGCAGTACGCGATCGAGCACCGAGCGGCGGCCCATCGGCGGCGCATCGGCGATGCTGACTTCCGAGATGTCGAGCCGGCCGCGCAGTTGCTCGTCGACACGGCGCTGCCAGTCGTTGAAGTCGCCGGCGATGATCAGCGGCGCATCGGACGGGATCTCCTGCTCGACGAAATCGGCAAGCAGCGCGGCCTGACGCAGCCGGCTGCGCTTGATCAGGCCGAAGTGCACGCAGATCAGGTGCACGTCGCACGCCTTGCGCCCGCGCGGCGGCAGCACCCGCGACACCGCATGGAGCATGCCGCGCTTCTCGAGGGCGTGATCGGAGATGTCGTGGTTGGTGTAGCGGCCAATCGCGTGCCGCGAGAGGATCGCGTTGCCGTGATGACCGTGCGGGTAGACCGCGTTCATGCCGTAGGCGAGGAAGTCGTAGCCGCCGGTGGCCAGGAAGTCCAGCTGCCGCGCCGCCGGATAGTTGGCGTGGTGGCGCAGCATCTCGTTGCGGTCCTGCACCTCCTGCAGAAAGACGATGTCGGCGTCGATCGTGTTCAGCGCCAGCTTGACGTCGTGGATGCGCGGAACGCGGCGGATGCCGGTCACACCCTTGTGAATGTTGTAGGTCGCTACGCGAAGCTTCATTGCCTAGTGGCCGACCGCGCCCTGTGCGCGCGGCTCGAAATACAGATCCAGCAGCCGGGCGTCGTCGAAGTGGCGGCGACCGACGAAAGCGGTCGCGTGCCGGCCCCACTGGCGCATCTGACCGGCGCTCGCAATGCCCATCGGCCAGAACAGCCAGCGCTCGGCCCGCTCGCTGCCCGGCACAAACGCCGCCGCATCGTACGCGCTGCGCGTACCGCCGCCAGGCCAGGGCAACTGCAGCAGCACGCTCTCGTCGTGCAATCCGTAGCTGACGCCGTCCTGCCGGTCAGCGGGCCTGGTCATGACGCGCTGCAGGTAATGCGTACGCGACGCGATGCGCAGCACGATCCGCTCGCCTGCCGCGACCTGCGGCGCCTGCTGCGGCGCGAACAGACCCTCGTCGACCGTGTCCGGCTGCGGCCGCGCCGCCACCGCCCTGGTCGGAAAGAAGAGGTGATAGCAGCCGCAGGGATGGATCGAGTCGTACACCAGCGGCGCGCCGGATTCATCGAGCGTGACCCGCCACAGCAGTCCGTCGAGGGCGCCGGCGAGGATGTCGAGTGCGTGCTCGGCCGGGCGTGCCGGAAACCAGAACGTGTAGATGATCTGCAGCCGAACCCGGCCGCCGAAATGTGTGTAGGCGGTGCGCACGTAGGCGGCCGGCCGCTGGGTGTCGACGGCGAGCGCAGGTGCGTCGCGACCCGCCCAATGCAGCGCACCGATCCGGTCATCGTCCGAACTCGTGTCGATTTCCAGCGCCGGCGCGAGCCGCGCAGCCCACTCGACGAGCTGCGCCCGTGACGGTGCCGGCAACGCAAAGGCAACCGAACGCGCCGGCGGCGCAAGCTGTGGCGGTACCGGCGCCGGCACATAGTGCTTCACCGTTCCCGCCCGGGGCAGGTCGACAAGGTCCGCGGCGAAGACCTCGCGCGTGCGTTGCTGCCAGTCGCGGACGCCGGAGGCAAACGCCAGCCGGGTCAGCGGGTACAGACCGACGGCGCGCAGTACGGTGCTGTAGTCGTCCGGCACCTGCGCGGCGGCGCGCAGCGTCACCAGCTCGCCGCCGTCAGCCACCGCCAGTGCGTAGCGGCACGCGTCGATGACGGCATCCTGTACCGGCTGGCCTGAGTTGGCCAGCTCGGCCGCGCGCGCCTGCCGGTCGGCCTGCGCCATCAGTTCGCTCCACGCGGCGAAGCCTGCCCCGCGTAGTTCGCCCGCCGACTCGCCCAGGCTGGCGGTGAAACGGTCGACCCGAAGGTACGGGAAGCCGGGCACGCGCAGTGCGCCTGCATCGCGAACGCCGGCGGCATCGATGTGCTCGTCGACGCGTCGAAGCAGCCGTGCGCACTCGCCAACGCTGTCGGCACGTTCAAGGTGGGCGCGCATCGGTGCCGGCGCGTAGGGATCGACGCTTGCGCAGCCGCCGGCGAACAGCGCGATGACCAGGAGCGCCGCCCGTCTCATCGCTCCACCTGCTTCGTGAGATGACGCACCGGGTGGCGCTCGACCTCGGCGCTCACGCATTCGTCGCCGACGCTATGACGAATGCTGATCTCCCGCCGCGCTACCGCTGCCGCCGAGACAGGCAGCACGGAACGCCAGCAGGCGCACTGCCTGGGCATTGGTCCAGGAAAAGCACAGATCGGCAGCATCGCGCCAGTTCAGCCATTGCCAGCGCCGATGCTCGCGCGGCGCGAGCGTCGGCGCAAACCGCGCGTCCACACGCAGGCCGTACAGGTGCTCGACATTGTGCGTTACGCCGCGCGCATAACGTCGTCGCCACTGCGGATAGATCGAGTAGCAATGGTGGGTGCTCCAGTCGTCGAAGTCGCCGGGCGGCCGAACCAGTCCGGTCTCTTCCAGCACTTCGCGGGCGCAGGTGTTCGCGAGCGGCTCCGCAGGCGTCGCCCGGCTGCCGGTAACCGACTGCCAGAAGCCGGGGAAATCCGCGCGCTCCAGCAGAAGCACGTCGAGCGACGGCGTGTGAATGACCACCAGTACCGATTCGGGCAGCTTGTACCGGGCCATCGCTGACCACACCTATCCGCGGCACGAATGCGCGGGCACCGTCGTTTCAGTCGCCAACATAAAGAGCGCGCAGTTCGTTGACCGCGCTCTCGCCCGCGTAATGGTAGAGGCGGTCGAGGACCGGCGCCGGCAGGCTGTCGTCCGGCCAGTCGGCCGCCAGCAGCCGGGGCAGCATCGAGTCGAGGGTGCGGAACCCGCTCTTGCGCACGATCGCCCGGTCGATCCGGTCCCAGAAGGTGGCGCCGACCGAATGGAGGTCCGCGCGCGCGGCCGAATCGCCGGCCAGTACGCGCCGCTGCGTCTCGCGCAGCCTGGCCTGCGGCGGGTGCGTCGGATCGATGAGGCGCTTCTCCGCCGCGGCGATGGCGTCCGGCGGCAGCTTGGAGCGGCGCAGCGCCTTGATGGCGTAGTACTGCGCCAGACTCTCCCTCACCCATAGCGGCACCCGCGCGGGCATTGATTGCAGCAACTGTTCGCGCAGGATCCAGGCAAGTGCGAGTTCCGCGTACTGCAGACGGCCGTCTCGCTTCGCCGCCGAAAGCAGCAGGGTGCGATGGCCGGCGACGCCGATCGGCCGGCCCTCATCCGTGGCGCCTTCGACCCAGACGACCGTGCTGCGCAGCGGCGTCAGGTGGCGTGCTCCCGCGGTCGGTGTCAGGTAGCGCAGCGCGCGACCGTGCTCGCCCAACACCTCACGCCATTCGACGCCGATCGCGTCGAGGTGGATCGTTTCGATGCCACCGTCGCGCACGGTCGCGCCGGATAGTCGACCGATCGCGTAGAACTCGCCGGCATCGTTCAGTCCGGGCACGATGCGGCGCGGCGTTGCGCCGACCCGCACACCGCCGTGGACCGGGCCACCGCCGGCAAATTCGACCTCGCCGTCGTGCCCGGCCGCGCCGACCGGCCGCAGCAACGACGAAGCCTCGCTGAACAGCCAGAAGCGCGCCGCCGGATCGAAGACGCTCTCACGGGCGCGGGGGTCGAAGCCGCCGTCAGGCAATACCTTCACCGGCACCCTCCACGTCAGACGCACGCAACTCCATCCCTGCACGCGCCAGGCACTGGCCGAATCCGGCGCCAGCGGCATGCCGTCGCAGCGCAGATCGGCGACCTGCGGCGTCACGCCATTGGCCAGGCCCCGTACCTGCACGCTGAAGTCCTGCGCCCTTCGCTCGGCCGGGAGTTCGACCTCCACGCGCGCCACCATCGGCTCGGCGTCATCGAGCACGACCCGATAGAGCCACGTCTCGGCCTGCGCCGCGCCGCAGGCCAGTGCCAGCAGTGTCGAGGCGCAGACTGCTCGCACGCGGGACCTCGGGAGCCGCGTGCAGGCCAGTCCTGTCGTCACGCCGCCTTGGGCTCGCCGCGCAGACGGATGTGCAGTTCGCGCAGCTGCTTCTCGTCGACCGCCGAAGGCGCCTGGGTCAGCAGGCACTGGGCACGCTGCGTCTTCGGAAACGCGATCACGTCGCGGATCGATTCTGCGCCGGCCATCATCGTGACGATGCGGTCCAGCCCGAAGGCAATGCCGCCATGCGGCGGCGCGCCGTACTGCAGTGCGTCGAGCAGGAAGCCGAACTTCGCCCGCGCCTCGTCCGGGCCGATCTTCAGCGCGCGGAACACCTTGCTCTGCACGTCCTCGCGATAGATCCGCACCGAGCCGCCGCCGATCTCCCAGCCGTTGAGCGCCATGTCGTAGGCCTTGGCCAGGCA
>JAHEDN010000266.1 GCA_024641225.1 Burkholderiales bacterium
CCGGGTCGAAGCCCGCGTCGATCTCGATCACCTTGGCCGGGCACACCGTCGCGCACATGTTGCAGGCGATGCACTGCGGGCGGCCGTCGGGGCGCTGCGTCAGGATGTGCTTGCCGCGGTTGCCCGCGGCGTAATCCCAGCGGGTTTCCTCCGGGTAGTAAGTGGTCAGCGCGCCCTTGCGGCCGGTGATCCACTTGAACATGTTGCGCAGGAACACCCCGCCGGTGATCGACAGGCCGCGCAGGACCTCGGGCAGATAGGCGCGCTCCCACCAGCCCATGGCAGGCTCGTTCCAGTACTGCTTGCGGACGTAGGGCTTGCGGGTGCTCATCTCGGTTTCACCCCAGCGCCCAGACGAACACGACTGTGACGATCAGGTTGGCCAGCGCGAGCGGGAACATGAACTTCCACGCAAAGCGCAGCACCTGGTCCCAGCGGAAGCGCGGCAGCGACCAGCGCACCAGGATCTGGAAGCTGCACACGACGAAGACCTTGGCCAGGAACACGACGAGCTGTGTGATCACCACGGCGCCGTGGCTCATGGCGACCTCGTAGCCGCCGGGGAAGACGAAGCCGGCGTCGGTCATGTACGGCAGGTTGTAGCCGCCGAGGAACAGCGTGGTGAACAGCGCGCCGATGATCGCGATCTCGATGAACTCGGCGAACATGAACAACCCCATCTTCATGCCGCTGTATTCGGTGAAGTAGCCGGCGATCAGTTCGCTCTCGGCCTCGGGCAGGTCGAACGGAATGCGCTTGTTCTCGGCGATCGCCGCGACCATGAACAGGACGGCGGCGAACGGCTGGTAGACGACGCCCCACGCGGGCAGGAAGCCCGCGACGACTCCCGATTGCTGCCGCACGATCTGGTCGAGGTCGACGGTGCCGTAGATCAGCAGCAGGCCGAGCAGCGTCAGCGCCAGGATCAGCTCGTAGGAGATCATCTGGCTGCCGGCGCGCAGCGCGCCGAGCAGCGAGAACTTGTTCGCCGACGACCAGCCCGCCAGCATCGCGCCGATGATCGAAATGCCACTGAAAGCGAAGACGATCAGCAGCCCCGCGTCGAGCTGCGCGATCTGCATCGGGTAGGACCGGTCGCCGAACCACCCGGCGAGCCCCGGAAAGAGTTCAGCCGGGATCAGCACGCCGCCGAACGGCACCACGGCGAAGACCAGCAGCACCGGAGTGAACACCACCCACGGCGCAATCATGTAGGCGATCCAGTCGTAGGTCTTGGGCTTGAAGTCTTCCTTCAGCAGCAGCTTCAGGCCATCGGCCATGCCGTGGAACAGCCCCCACCAGACCAGCTTGATCTGCGTGTATGGAAGGCGGATGTAGGCGCGGTTGGCGCCGATGCGGTCGGACATCACCGCCGCCTGCTTGCGCTCGACCCAGGTGAGGATCGTGCCGAAGCCCATCAGCACCGAGATCGCGTAGGTGATGAAGACGACGTAGATGACGAGATCCTGGATCATGCTGCCCCCTTCGCCCTTCGGGCGGTCACCCCGGGCGGGAGCAGGCGCCTACGGAGCGGCCGGGCGGCGCTCAATGGAACACCTTCTCGCTGGCGCTCGAAGGATTCGCGCTTGGGGCGGCCCGGCGCGCTCATGCGACCTCCGCGGCGACCGCCAGCCGGGCGAAGAACTCCTCGGCATGCGCGACGGATGGGGCCTTGCCGAAGCAGCGCTCGAAGCGGCTGGTGACCCCGGCAAAGTTCGTGTAGTGACCCGTGCGCTCGGTCTGCAGGCTGGTCGGCACGAACACGTCGGCGTGTCCGTTTTCCGGCGCCAGCCAGGCGTTCAGGAAGATGACCTTGGCGCCGCGCGGCAGGCCGCCGAAGTCGAAACCCTCGCCCCACACCAGCACAAGATCGGTGCCATCTGGGAACGCGACCGGCGCGGCGCCGAACAGCTGCTGCGCCGTCGCAGTGTTCGGGTTCTTGTCGGCACGGATCAGCAGTTCGTCCTGCAGCGGCTCGCCAGGCTCCGGCTGCCGGTCCTGCTTGACGAAGCACTTGAAGCGGCTGCCGAGCGCCGCCTTGAAAGCGCCCAGCTCCTCGTTCGAGCCCCAGTTCGACACCAACGCTACGGGTGCCCTGGCTTCTTCGATCAGACGCCGCGCTGCCGCTGCAGCCTGCTCGAGTGTCGCGGGCTTGCCCTTGAGCATCGGCTGCTCGGCGCGTACCCGGTCGAAGATCTGCGCCAGGTCGCGACCCTTGTTGCAGATCCACGGTCCGTTGACGGCGGCGTTTTCCAGCGGCGTCACGCGTGCGATCTCGGTGTTCTGCTTCGGATCGAGGTGGTTCAGCTTCCACTCGCGCTTGCGGTGCCAGAGGTTCACCGTGCACCCTCGCGCGCAGCCCGGGCACACCGACGGCGTGGCCTGCAGGTACCAGACGCGCGCCTTGTGCAGGAAGTTCTTCGCCAGCAGCGCGCCGACCGGGCAGATGTCGACCACGTTGTCCGAGTAGGCATCGGCGTTGAAGCGCCCGTCCTCGGCCGCCCGCACCAGCGAAGTGTCTCCGCGGCTCTGGATGCCGAGCCCGTGCGTCTTCGAGACCTCGCGGGTGAAGCGCACGCAGCGCGAGCACACGATGCAGCGCTCGTTGTCGAGCACGATGCGGTCGGACAGCTGGAAATACTTGGTCGTCCTGACCTTCGGCACCGTCGAGACCGACGGCTCGCCGTTGTAGGTGTAGTGGTGGTCCTGCAGCAGGCACTCGCCGGCCTTGTCACAGATGCCGCAGTCGACCGGGTGGTTGAGCAGGATGAACTGCAAGGTCTGCTTGCGCTGCTCGCGAACGGTCTCCGAGTCGGTCAGCACGCGCATGCCCTCGCTCACCGGCATGTTGCAGGCGATTTCCGACCAGCTGCTGCCGCCGCCTTCGCCTTCCACCTCGACCACGCACACGCGGCAGTTGCCGGCCACGGAAAGGTGCGGATGCCAGCAGAAATAGGGGATGAAGAAGCCGGCCGCCAGCGCCGCCTGCATCACCGTCTGGCCCTTCTCGGCGTGGACCGGCTGGCCGTTGATGAAAAAGTCAGGCATGGACTGCCTCTGCCACCTCGAGCCGGCCCTCGCACTTCGACCGTTTGTTGGCGATGTAGTACTCGAATTCGTCGCGGTACTTGGCAATGATTCCGACGGTCGCGTAACCAGCCGCGTCGCCCATGCCGCAGATCGTGGTGCCGTCGTTGGCATTGGAGATGCGGATTAGCGCGTCGATGTCCTCGGGCCGGCCGTCACCTTTCACGATGCGATCGATGATTCGGTGCATCCAGCCCATGCCCTCACGGCACGGCGTGCACTGGCCGCAGGACTCGTGGTGATAGAAGCGCAGCATCACCTGCAGCAGCCGCACCATGCACGTGCCCTCGGCGATGACGACCATGCCGCCGGAGCCGACCTGCGAGCCCGCCGCCTCCATCGCCTTGTGGTCGTAGGTGACGCCTTCGATGTCCTTGGCGGTCATCACCTTGGTCGAGATGCCGCCGGGGATGACGCACTTCAGCCCCTTGCCGCCGAGGATCCCGCCGCAGTCTTCGTAGATGAACTTGTCCAGCGGGTAGCCGTACTCGACTTCGTAGACGCCGGGCTTGTTGACGTGACCGGAGATCGAGACCAGCTGCGTGCCGGTGCTCTTGCCAACGCCGACCTTGCGGAATTCTTCCGCCCCCATGCGCATGATGACGGTGACGTTCGACAGCGTCTCGACGTTGTTGATCACCGTCGGCCGCTGGTACAGCCCGCGCACCGTCAGCCGTGGCGGCCGGTTGCGCGGGTAGCCCTTCTTGCCCTCGATCGAGGTAATCAGGGCGGAGGCCTCGCCGCACACGTACGAGCCGGCGCCGCGGTAGACCACGATATCGCAGGCAAAACCGGTGCCGAGGATGCTCTCGCCGAAGTAGCCTGCGGCGTACGCCTCCTCGACCGCGGCGGCCAGGCGCCGGTACGGCTGGTCAAACTCGCCGCGGATGTAGACGAAGCAGTTACGCACCTGCAGCGCGTAGCACGTAAGCAGCATCGACTCGAGCAGCAGGTGCGGCGCGTGCTCGAGGATCCAGCGGTCCTTGAACGTGCCGGGCTCGCCTTCGTCGGCATTGGCGCACAGGTAGTGTGGCTGGCCGTCGTCGAGCTTCACGACCGCCCATTTACGCCCCACCGGGAAAGCGGCGCCGCCATGACCGAGCACGCCCGAGGCCGTCACTTCCTTGGTGACGTCCTCCGGCTTCAGCGTCGTGAGCGCCTTGCGCAGCATCTGGTAGCCGCCGCGCGCGTGATAGTCCGGCAGCAGATGCGAGGTCGCCGTGACCGGAAAGTCCATGATGAGCTGACGGCCGGGCATGGCTATTTCAGCTCCTGCAAAAGCGCGTCAAGCTTCGCCGCATCCATGACCTCGTGGTACGTGTCGTTGACCATCACCACCGGCGCGGTGCCGCAGGAGCCCAGGCACTCGACCACCGACAGCGTGAAGCGGCCGTCAGGCGTCGTGTCGCCGACCTTCACGCCGAGCTTGCGGCTCAGGTGATCGATCAGCCGCTCGGCGCCACGCATCGAGCAGGAGACGTTGCGGCAGGTCTGCACATGCCAGCGGCCGATCGGCTGGCGGCGGAACTGCGTGTAGTAGCTCAGCACCTCCTCGATCTGGATGCGCGGCACGCCGATGTACTCGACCAGCCAGTCGATGTCCTGGTCGGCGACGAAGCCGCGCTCCTCCTG
>JAHEDN010000267.1 GCA_024641225.1 Burkholderiales bacterium
CCCAGCGCGGTCCCCGCGTAATGCGATCGACCGCAGATAGGAACTGCTCGGTCGGGGACTCGACCCAGCGCGGTCGCCAATTGACTTCGTCGAGGTCGGTGAACGGCAGATCGAAATGCGCGGCGAGCCAGCGGCCAAGCGTGGTCTTGCCGCTCCCGCTGTCACCGAAGACGCAGACGCGCCGCATCGGCAGCGGCGCGGCGCGCTATTCGACGGTCACCGGGATCTTGCCGATCTTTGCCTGCCATTCGCGCGGGCCGGTCTGGTGCACTGAGGTCCCGTCGCTGCTCACCGCGACCGTCACCGGCATGTCCTTGACGTCGAACTCGTAGATCGCCTCCATGCCGAGGTCGGCGAAGGCGAGCACCTTGGCTGCCTTGATCGCCTTGGCTACCAGGTACGCGGCGCCGCCGACGGCCATCAGGTAAGCGCTCTTGTGCTTGCGGATTGCCTCGATCGCCACCGGGCCTCGCTCGGACTTGCCGATCATCGCGATCAGCCCGGTCTGCGCAAGCATCATTTCGGTGAACTTGTCCATCCGGGTGGCCGTGGTCGGGCCGGCCGGGCCGACGACTTCGTCGCGCACCGGGTCGACCGGGCCGACGTAGTAGATGACCCGGTTGGTGAAGTCGACCGGCAGCTTCTCGCCTTTCGCCAGCATGTCCTTGATGCGCTGGTGCGCCGCATCGCGGCCGGTCAGCATCTTGCCGGAGAGCAGCAGCGTGTCGCCGGGCTTCCACGAGGCAATTTCTTCTTTCGTCAGCTTGTTCAGGTCGACCCGCTTGCTCTTCTGATAATCGGGCGCCCACTGCACCTTCGGCCACAGGTCGAGCGACGGCGGCTCCAGATACGCCGGGCCGCTGCCGTCGAGCACGAAGTGCGCGTGGCGGGTGGCGGCGCAGTTCGGGATCATCGCCACCGGCTTGCTCGCGGCATGGGTCGGATACATCTTGATCTTGACGTCGAGCACCGTGGTCAGCCCGCCCAGCCCCTGCGCGCCGATTCCCAGCGCGTTGACCTTCTCGCAGAGTTCGAGGCGCAGCTTCTCGACGTCGTTCTGCGCGCCGCGGCGGCGCAGTTCGTACATGTCGATGTCGTCCATCAGCGCTTCCTTGGCCATCGTCATCGCCTTTTCCGCGGTGCCGCCGATGCCGATGCCGAGCATGCCCGGCGGGCACCAGCCGGCGCCCATCGTCGGCACCGTCTTCAGCACCCAGTCGACGATCGAGTCCGACGGGTTGAGCATCACGAACTTGCTCTTGTTCTCCGAGCCGCCGCCCTTGGCCGCCACCTGCACCTCGACCGTGCCGCCCGGCACGATCTGCACGTTGATCACCGCCGGCGTGTTGTCCTTGGTGTTCTTGCGGCCGAACTCGGGCGGGCTCACGACCGAGGCGCGCAGCACGTTGTCCGGATTCAGGTAGCCACGGCGCACCCCTTCGTTGACGGCGTCCTCGAGCGAGCCGGTGAAGCCTTCCCAGCGCACGTCCATGCCGACCTTGAGGAAGACGTTGACGATGCCGGTGTCCTGGCAGATCGGCCGATGGCCCTCGGCGCACATCTTCGAGTTGGTCAGGATCTGCGCGATCGAGTCCTTCGCCGCCGGGCTTTGTTCCTCCTCGTAGGCACGGGCGAGATGGGCGATGTAGTCGGCCGGGTGGTAGTAGCTGATGTACTGCAGCGCTGCAGCGATGCTTTCGGTGAGGTCGGCCTGCTTGATGGTTGTCATGGTTGCCTCGGGTGTGCCGGTTGCAGGTGAACGCGCGACGTCGCCGCCGCGCGGCCGCTCAGTGCGGCTGTGTCCAGTCTCCGACTTGTGGCCACGTAGTGCCGAACAGGACGCGATCGGCGTCCAAGTTGGCTGCGTTGACGGCGGTCTTCAGAACGTTGATGGAACTGATGCGGATGATCGTCGCTGCCGGCCCGAGCTTCAATACGCCGGAATTGACTTGCGACAACCATTCCCGCTGATCCGGATCGGCTTCCATGCTCAGGCGGGAGACGGATATCCAGTTGCCGTCGACGATCGCGGTGTTCGGGAGGCTCGCGATCATTGCCTGCTCGACCACGCGAAGCCCGACCCGGAAGGCAGGGATGCGGAGGCGCCGCGCGAAGATCAGGCGGAACCTGGGCGGCTGCAGCAGCCCGTGGCGCACCGAGTCGGGCGCGGCGCCCGCCGAGTGGCCGGGCATTGGCGCGCTCGACGGAAACCATTGTCATGAAAGGCCTTTGCACTCGTGAAAACCCGCAGATTCTGGCCCGCCGGGTGCAGGCAAGATTCGCTCTGCATTGGACTTGAACGGAAGTGCCAATGCCCACACGTTGAACCGGTGTGGACTTCGGTGGTCGAAGTCCCTCAGTTGGGCCCCAAGAAGAAGGCCAACGGTCTCAGGAGCACGAATGTAGAAACGTGGCGTCGAATCGATGGTGCAACCCAGGCGCGTTCATTAGACTGGCGCGCGTTCGTTAACGACTTGATGGAGACTCTATGAAGCGCATCGCGCTGTTCGTTCTCACGAACCTTGCGATCATTGTCGTGCTGATGCTGTTCCTGAACATCATCGGCGCGGTGTTCGGCATCAACTTCGCCGGTGTCGGCGGCCGCCAGCTTGATATCGGCGCGCTGGCCGTGTTCGCGCTCGTCGTCGGCTTCACCGGCTCGTTCATCTCGCTTCTCATCAGCAAGCCGATGGCCAAGTGGACTACCGGCGCGCGGGTGATCGACCGCCCTGCCAACGCGATGGAAGCGTGGCTCGTCGACGCGGTCCGGGCGCACGCGCAGAAGGCCGGCATCGGCATGCCCGACGTTGCCGTCTACGAAGGCGAACCGAACGCGTTTGCCACCGGCGCCTCGAAGAACAGCGCGCTGGTCGCGGTGTCGACTGGCCTGCTGCAGTCGATGAGCAAGGAAGAGGTCGACGCCGTGCTCGGCCACGAAGTGGCGCACGTGGCCAACGGCGACATGGTGACCCTCACCCTGATTCAGGGAGTGATGAACACCTTCGTCGTGTTTCTGTCCCGCGTGATCGGCTGGGTGATCGACCGCATGATCCTGAAGAACGAGAGTGACGCGCCAGGCATCGGCTACTGGGTCAGCGTCATCGCGCTCGACATCGCGCTCGGTTTCCTGGCTGCAATCGTCGTCGCCTGGTTTTCGCGCCAGCGCGAGTTTCGCGCCGACGCCGGCGCCGCAACCTACTTGGGCTCGCCGCGGCCGATGATCAACGCGCTCGCGCGCCTCGGTGGCATGGAGCCGGGCGAACTGCCGCAGCAGGTCAAGAGCATGGGCATCAACAGCCGTCCGAGCGGCATGATGGCGCTGTTCTCCAGCCATCCGCCGATCGAGGACCGCATTGCCGCCCTGCAGGCGTCGGGCCGCTGAGCGCGGGATTCGGCAGTCAAGAGGCCGGGCGCATGCCCGGCCTTTTTTTCAGCGCGTCGTCGGGCCGACCCAGGCGATCCGGTACAGGTCCTGGCGGCGATCCTTCAGGTTGCGCACCGATCCGGCCTCGTGCAGCTCGCGCAGCTTCGACAGGTCTACATCGGCGATCAGCATGGTCTCGGCGTTGGCCGTGCTTTCCGCGATCACCGCGTCGTGCGGGAAGGCGAAGTCCGCCGGCGACAGGATCGCGATCTGCGAGTAGTGCACGTTGACGTTGTCCACCCTTGGCAGGTTGCCGACGCTGCCGCTGAGCACGACGTAGCACTCGTTTTCGATGGCCCGTGCCTGCGCGCAGTGCCGCACCCGCTGGAACCCGTTCTTGGTTTCGGTCCAGAACGGCACGAACAGGATCTGGATGCCGCGCTCGGCAAGGATGCGCGTCAGCTCCGGGAATTCCACGTCGTAGCAGATCAGGATGCCAACAGTGCCGGCGTCGGTGTCGAAGGTGGCGATCGAATCGCCGCCCTGCAGCGCCCACAGCCGGCGCTCCACCGGCGTGATGTGCAGTTTGCGCTGCCGGCCGATGTCGCCGTTGCGCTTGAACAGATACGCCTCGTTGTACAGCGCGTCGCCGTCGAGGACGGGCAGGCTGCCGCCGATGATGTTGATGTTGTAGCGCAGCGCCAGGTCGCCCAGCGCGGTGACCAGCTGCGGCGAGAAATCGGCAACGCGGCGCATCGCTTTGGCGCCGTCCGCCTGGTCGACGAGCCCCATCAGGGCGATGTTGAAGAACTCGGGGAACACGACGAAGTCGGCCTTGTAGTCGGACACCGAGTCGACGAAGAACTCGACCTGTGCCAGCAGGTCGTCGATCGAGTCGATGGCGCGCATCTGCCACTGGACCGCGCCGATGCGGACCGTGCGCTTCTGGCCGCCGACCAGCGTCGCGCGGCGCGGCTCGTAGGCGACGTTCTGCCACTCGATCAGGGTCGCGAAGCCGTGCGATTCACGGTCTTCGGCAAGGTAGCCGCGCAGGATGCGGTGCACTCGGAAGTCGTTCGCGAGCTGGAACGAAAGGATCGGGTCGTGCAGCTTGCGTTTCCCGACCAGTTCGACGTACTGCGCGGGCGTCAGCCGGTCGGCATGGTCCTGATAACCCGGAATGCGCCCGCCGGCGACGATCGCGCGAAGGTTCAGCCTGCGGCACAGCTCCTTGCGCGCGTCGTAGAGCCGGCGACCGATGCGCATCGACCGGTAGGCCGGGTCGACGAACACATCCGCGCCGTACAGCACGTCGCCTTCCGGGTCGTGCGTGGTGAACAGGCCG
>JAHEDN010000268.1:0-1307 GCA_024641225.1 Burkholderiales bacterium
TGATCGTCAACCCCAAGTTCCCGGTCAACTCGGTCGCAGAACTGATCCGCTACGCGAAGGCCAATCCCGGCAAGGTCAACTTCGCATCGGCAGGCAACGGCACGACCTCTCACCTGGCCGGCGAACTGTTCAAGACGATGGCCGGCATCGACATCGTGCACGTGCCCTATCGTGGAGGCGCTCTTGCCGTCACCGACCTCATGACCGGGCAGGTGCAGATGATGATCGACGTGATGCCCAACGCGCTGCCGCTGGCCAGGGATGGCCGCGCCCGCGGGCTTGCCGTCTCGACCGCGACCCGCTATCCGGGTGCGCCGGAGTTCCCGACGATCGCCGAATCCGGCTTGCCCGGCTTCGAGGCCAGCGCGTGGGACGGCATCTTCGTTCCTGCCGGCACGCCGGCGCCGATCGTGGCGCGCCTGAACGCCGCTATCCACGAGGCGCTCGCTGATCCGCAGATTGCCGAAGCGCTGAGGGCGCGCGGAGCGCAGCCGATGCCCAACTCGCCCGAGGCGTTCGCGCGCTACATTGCCGAGAGTTCCGAGAAGTGGGCCCGCGCCGTGCGCTCCTCCGGAGCCAAGATCGACTGATAGCAGCTTGAGGCGGCGCCTCTGCACGCGGCGGGTTCCCGCATTGCATTCCCGGAGAAACAGATGAGTGACGCCACGCCACCGGTGCCGGAGTGGAGGACCGTTCCCGGCTACCAGGACATCATCTTCGCCAAGGCCGACGAAGGCATCGCGAAGATCGCGATCAACCGCCCCGAGGTGCGCAATGCCTTCCGACCGGAGACGGTCAAGGAATTGCAGGCGGCCTTCGCCGACGCGCGCGAAGACGCAAGCGTCGGCGTGGTGATCCTCACCGGCCAGGGCAAGGACGCCTTCTGCTCCGGCGGCGACCAGCGGGTGCGGGGAAAGGGCGGATACGTCGGCGGCGATGGCGTGCCGAGGCTGAACGTGCTCGATCTGCAGCGGCAGATCCGGACACTGCCCAAGCCGGTGGTGGCGATGGTGGCCGGCTACGCGATCGGCGGCGGCCACGTGCTGCACATGATGTGCGACCTGACCATTGCCGCCGATAACGCGCGCTTCGGGCAGACCGGCCCGAAGGTGGGGAGCTTCGACGGCGGCTACGGCGCGGCCTACATGGCGCGCATCGTCGGCCAGAAGAAGGCGCGGGAGATCTGGTTCCTGTGCCGGCAGTACGACGCGCAGCAGGCGCTCGATATGGGGCTGGTCAACTGCGTCGTGCCGTACGAGCGGCTCGAGGCAGAAACCGTGCAATGGTGCCGCGAGATGCTCGCCAAC
>JAHEDN010000268.1:1317-4706 GCA_024641225.1 Burkholderiales bacterium
GCGCTGCCTGAAGGCGGCGCTGAATGCGGACTGCGACGGACAGGCCGGCCTGCAGGAACTGGCCGGTAACGCCACCCTGCTCTACTACCTTTCCGAAGAGGGACAGGAAGGCCGCAACGCGTACGTGGAAAAGCGCAAGCCCGACTTCCGTAAGTTCCCGCGCCTGCCCTGAGGCACTGCGCGACGCCGAGCCACCCGCCCGTCGAGTGAACGAAGCGCTGTCGATCCACGCGGCCGCCAGGCAGGCGCCGGAGGCGATCGGTCTGCGCACCGACGAAGGTCACTACACGTTTGCGCAGCTCGCGCAGCTGACGGAGCAGCGCCTGCGTGCGCCCGACTTGCGTGCGCCCGACTTGCGTGCCCCCTCGACGTCGCCGTTTGTGCTCGAGGGCACCAGTTCGACAGCCACCGTCGTCACGCTTTACGCGCTTCTCGAGCAGCGGCGTCCGGCGCTGCTGCTGCACCCGAAGCTCACGGTCACGGAGCGGGAGGCCGCGTTGCGCTGCGCAGGACGCGCCGAAGGCGCGCTGCCGGCCGACACCGCGGTGATTGTCCTGACCTCCGGCACCACGGGCGAACCGCGCGCGGCGGTGCTGACGCGCGCTGCCCTGCTTGCGTCGGCGGCCGCGAGCGCGGCCAACCTCGGCTGGCTGCACGACGACTGCTGGCTGCTGGCGATGCCTATCGCAAGGGTCGGCGGGCTGTCGATCCTGACCCGTTGCCTTGCCGCGCGGCGAACGGTTGCCCTCGCACCGGGCTTCGATGCCGCGCAGCTTCCCGACCGCATCGAGCGCCACCGGACGACGCTCGCCTCGCTCGTGCCGGCGATGCTCGAGCGCATGCTTGCTGCGTATCCGGACTGGCGGCCGCCCGAATTCCTGCGCGCAATGCTGATCGGGGGGGCCGCGGCACCAAGCGCATTGCTCGAACGCGCAGCACGGCGTCGTCTGCCGATCATCATCACCTACGGATGCACCGAAACCTGCTCGCAGGTGGTCGCAACACCGTACCCGCTTCGTTTCGAGGCCGCGCGAGCTGGTGCCGGACGGCCGCTGCCCGGCGCGGAGGTGCGCGTTGTCGACGGGTGCATCGAGGTCCGGGGACCGATCCGCATGGCCGGCTATGCCGGCTCTCCGCCGCTCGATCCGCGGCAGTGGTTCGACACCGGCGATCTCGGCGAATTCGACGCCGAGGGCTTTCTGCACGTGACAGGTCGCGCCGGCGACCTGATCGTCACCGGCGGCGAGAAATTGCATCCAGCCGAAGTCGAGCGTGCGCTCGAGGCTTTTCCCGGTGTCGCCGCTGCCGGCGTATTCGGTGTGGCCGACGAAACCTGGGGCCAGGTCGTTGCCGCAGCTATCGTCACCTCGGGCAACCCGATCGACGAACGCGCTTTGGCGGCTTTCCTCAGGACCCGGCTAGCCCCGTACAAATTGCCGCGTCAGCTCTGCCTCGTACCTGGTCTGCCGCAGACTGCTGCGGGCAAACTCGACCGCAAACGACTGCCCTTCGTGACGAAATCACTGCGCAGACTGCAACTCTCGTCCGACCCGGATCGCTGAAGACAGGCTTTCAACCCCGGTCCAGCAGCGCCGACATAAGCGTGATCACATGCGTAACGGCGGCCTCATTCGACAGCGCTTGTCTTGCCCTTGCGCTCGGCGTAGATTGGCCGGCGGTTCGTCGCTGAGGTCAGCCTGATCCGCGAGTTTCTGAAGCGGGAGCGGCGGCGAACATGAATGCGGGCTGAATCCCGAGCGTTATTCCCGCGAACTTTTCTTGTCCCCCGTTACGCGCGCCGCGCGCGGGAGAACCACCGCGGGATTGATTCCGTTCCTGATTGGTCGTGAACGCAAGGCCAATGACCCGCCCTTACCTGCGCAGCGGAAGGGCATGAGAAAGCGAAATATCCACCAAAGGAGACGCTCATCATGGCTGACAAAATCGACGCGGTTCCCGAGAAGACACGATGGGAGATCGCAACGAAGGGAATGACCGGCGCGTACATCGCGATTTCGAATGCCCTTAAGCAGGCGGTCGGGCAGAAGAAATTCGAGGAATTCAATGGTTCGCTGTGGTACGAGGCCGGCAAGGGAGCAAAGGAATTTGCCGACAGCGTCGGGCTGAAAGCAGAGACCGCCGGCGATGTCGAGGGGGCATTGAATCTCCTCGCTCAGGCGTCAATGGGGCCGGAGTTCAAGTTCGAAATCGTCGAGTCCACGAAGGACCGATGTGTAGGAAGAACCACCGAGTGCCCCTGGCACAAGAGGTGGAAAGAGCAAGGCGTTGATTTCGACACCTGCGGCGTGGGGCATCAGAAATGGGGCGAAGGCGCTGCCGCGGCTCTGAACCCGAACTTCACGTTCAAGCTCACCAAGAACATGCTGCACGGCGACTCGCATTGCGAGTGGGTGGTCGAGCGGAAGAAGTAGAGACAGGAAGGAAGCCGGGCGTCTTCGCGAAGTTTCCGCGTCGCCTCGGCCCCGACCACGGCGGCCGGGGCCGATGTGCGGACCGTGGTCGCGACCCGATCCGCCGGCTCCTCCTTTTCGCAGCCGCAAGTTTTTCGGCGCCGAAATCTACCCGATCGGCATCGTGTAGCAGACGGCGCTGCCTTCGAGTACCACTGTTCCGTCGCCGCGCAGGATGCGCGTCTCGAGTTCGGTGATCGGCTTGTCGGCGCGCACCTTGGTGACCTTCACTTCGCCGGTAATCGCGTCGCCGGGGCGCACCGGCGCCTTGAAGCTCCAGTCGACCTGCATGAAGACCGTGCCGGGCCCCGGCAGTTCTTCGGCGACCACCGCGTTCAGGATGGCGCTCGTCACGCCGCCCTGCACGACGATTCCACCGAAGGGTGTTGCGCGGGCCGCAGCCTCGTCGTAATGCAGCGGATTCCGATCGCCGCTGATCTCGGTGAAAAGCTCGATGTCGCGGGCCGTGACGTTTCTCGTTCTGCGCGCGACCTGTCCCACCTCCGGCATCCCTCTCGGCCAGGCCTTGCTCTCGGTCGTCATGGTTCAGCTCCGGCGCGGCTTTTCGCGGCCGGCTCAGTCTAGGGCCAGTCGCCCCGCTCGGTTCGGAGCGAGACGACGTTCGCGCTCCTCTAACGAACAGGCGCGGCTCGTCGGGCAGTCACCAGCCGCCAAGCAACGACATTCCGCTGCAGGGCCGCCTGTAGGCAATGGAGCCGTCAGCCCCGAGGCGCGACGGAGCGGCAAGCGGACCGGGAGACGCCAGCCCCGGACATCGAGAGATTCCACTGCGGCGGACGCTTGCCCGCGCCTGCGGCCGTCCCTACGGACGCCTGGCCCTCCTCAGGCGCGCACCAAACGACCGCGCCTGGATTCTCCAAGACCTTTTTCGTCCAGGCTGGCGCAGCAGCAAACGCC
>JAHEDN010000269.1 GCA_024641225.1 Burkholderiales bacterium
CACGTCCACACCCTCGCTGTACATCAGCTCCCAGAGCGGGACGAACGGCGCCGTCTCAGAGCCGCCGTACAGCGTTTTCCCGTCGTCGACGATCCACTTCTGCCACGGGCGCCAGTCGTAGCGAAGCTCGTGCATGAAGGCGATCGTGCACTGCGCGTTGCTCGCCGCGAGGTCCGCCGCGAGCCACTCGTATTGCGGCGTGCCCGGTCCACAACCCGGGTCGCCGCCGCAGATCGGGGAATTGAGCGAGACGATGTGCCACTTGCCCACATCGATCGAGTAGTAGCCGAGCGGCGGGTTCGCCGCGGCGCCGAAGTACGTGAAGTACCCCCCAGCACCGGGGGTTCCGTAGTCGTGGTTGCCCGGCGCCGGCACCGTGATGCCGAACAGATCGCCGAACTGCACTTCCCAGACGCGCATGTACTCCGAAAGTTTGCCGTTGTTGTACTGGGCGTCCCCGAGAACCAGGAACTTGTCGGGTGCAATCTGGCGGACCAGATCCGCGATCTCGCCGGACCGGCAAGCCCCCTCGCCCTGGCCCTGGGTCAGCGCCTGGCACGCAAGGTCTCCGACCGCAGCGATCACCGGATCGCGCGGGCCGGCCTGGGCGGTGGATGCAAGAAGGGTCATGGCTGCGGCGAGCATGGCGACGATGAGCGACGGACATACCG
Organism: Burkholderiales bacterium; assembly: GCA_024641225.1. Classification (GTDB taxonomy): domain Bacteria; phylum Pseudomonadota; class Gammaproteobacteria; order Burkholderiales; family Burkholderiaceae_F; genus JADJWR01. The sequence goes on from JAHEDN010000269.1 coordinate 672, forward strand.
AACGAGCGTGAGCGTGCATCGGGACCTCCTCCGAATAGGGGGGATCATCCTACGCCCGGGCTGGAAAGATCGTCAAGTCTTTTCGAGGGCCGCTCCGAGGGAGGCCCTGTGACGAGATCGAAAAGGCGCGCCTCGGTGACGTTTATTCGATCGCGTAGACGACGAAGACCGAGAGCGCGATTTCGGTTTCACCCGGTGAAATCGGCGTCGGCGGCGCGTCCGCCGCCGCAAGCATGACGCGCTCGACGCTGCGCGCCATGAGCGGGATCGAAGCTCCGCTTTCGGAGATCGAAAGCACCTTGCCGAGTCTCACCCCCGCGAGCGCGGCGAGCTGCTCCGCGCGCCTGCGAGCGTCCTCGACGGCGGCCTCGCGGGCGTCGTCTTCGTACCGCTCCGGTTCATCGACCGTGAACGCGATGCTGCTGATGCGGACGGCATCGCCGCCCGTCTCGGCAGCGTCGTCGAGCACCTCCGAGACGCGGTCGAGGTCTCGCACCTTGACGGAGACGCGGTTACTGACCGTGTAGCCGCTGATTTCGGGTTTCTCTTCGCGACGGTAGTGGTATTGGGGCTGGATGTTGAAAGTGAGCGTCTTGATGTCGTCGCTGCGAATCGCGTTGGCGTCGAGCGAAGCGCGCACGGCCTTCATCGCCCCGGCAGCCGCGGCGCGCGCCGCGGCGACGGTCGGTGCGGTCACCTCGACGCCGAGCGTGAGCAGCGCGATGTCGGGTACGGCGGTGATGCGACCCTGGCCGCTCACGGAGATGCCCGTCTGGGTCGGCTGGCTGACGACGAAATTGCTGGCGCCGTTGTCCCTGCACGCAACCGCCAGCAGCGCAACAGCGCTGAGTGCCGTCGCAACGAGTCGGATTCGGTCCATCCATGTCCTCCCGGTTCGCGCACCGACAAGGATGCCGGTTCCGAGCCGCGGATGCTCGTCGAGGTGCCCGGTGAGGCGCGGGAGCTTCGTCGACCGCAGACGGGCCTCGAGTGGTTTGTGAAGGTTTTGTGAGAACTGCACTGCCCTATTTCGAAAACCGCGCGCTGCCCTAGTCTCCGGCCGCTGCGGGGTGCGCGGATCGTGGAACAGCACAGTCGAGAGCCGATCTATTCGCTCAGTTAGGAGCTCGCCCACGCGCTCAGCCACGGCCTGGGCCTGGTGGCGAGCGTCGGGGGCCTGGCCAGTCTGGTCGCGGCGGCTTGGTTGCGCGGGGACGCCTGGCACATCGTCGGCGGCTCGATCTTCGGCGCCACCCTCGTCCTGCTCTACGCGGCATCGACGCTGTACCACGGAACCCGCAACCCACGCGCCAAGCGGTTCTTCCAGCGGCTCGACCACGCCGCCATCTTCTTGCTGATCGCGGGTACCTACACCCCCTTTACGCTGGTCAGCCTGCGCGGCGGCTGGGGGTGGACGCTCCTCGCAGTCGTCTGGGGTCTCGCGATCCTCGGAATCCTGCTCGAGGTGGCGGGCCACTCGCGCCGCGTCTCGGTGGCCCTGCATCTGGCGATGGGGTGGCTGATCCTGATCGTCGCCGAGCCGCTGGCCCGCGCGCTGCAGCCGGGCGGCCTGCTGCTGTTGGCCCTCGGCGGCGCGGCCTACACACTCGGGGTGGTCTTCTACGCCTGGCCGCGCCTGCCCTACCACCACGCGGTCTGGCACCTGTTCGTCCTGGCCGGCAGCGCCTGCCACTTCGCCTGCGTGCTCGGCTACGTGATCCCCCCCGCCGCCTGATCCGCAGCTTCGCGCGCAGACTGCGAAGCAGCGCGTTCCCGGTCGGACTTATTTCGATCGTCGGCGAGCGCATCGAAGCGCGCATCCATGCAAGCTGGGATGGACCAATGAACTGTCCACAAATGCCCCACATCCACTTTTCGTCACTCGAGAATGTAGACCGCGACCTGCGGTAGCTTTCGCGCGACGAAATCATCAATTGCGCAGTGCGCTGGAGGAGCCGGTTTTTATGCTGAGGATTCTGCAGTTGGGTGTGGGTTCGGTGGGCGAGGTCACGGCGCGTACCGTGGCTGCCGAGCCCGAAGTGAGTTCGGTGATCCTGGCGGACATCGATGAACAACGCACGAAGGCGATCGCGAAGAAACTCCCCGCCGGCAAGGCCGAGCCCCTGACGCTCGACGTGAGCGATCGCCGCGCGCTGCTCCAGACACTGAGCGGGGTCGATTTCGTGATCAATGGCCTGATCCCCGATTTCAACATGGAACTCATGCACGCCTGCCTCGAGACGGGTACCCACTATCTGGACATGGCAGCAGCGGGGCCGCGCGACGTGGTCGGCTCGGCTGATCTGGATGAGGAGCTCGCGCTCGATGCGGAGTTCAAGAATCGAGACCTGACGGCATTGATCTGCTTCGGCGTCGATCCGGGCGCGAGCGACGTCTTCGCGCGCACGCTGTACGACCAGCTCGATACGGTGGAGAGGTTGACGGTCCTGGACGGCGACAACGCGACCGCCGATGGCTACGCGTTTGCGCCGGTCTTCTCGCCGACGACGATGATCGAAGAGTGCCTGATGCTGCCGCCGATCGCGCTCGAGAACGGCCAGCGCATTCTGCGCAAGCCGCTGAGCCACTCGATGGAGTTCGAGTTCCCGGCGCCGATCGGCAAGCTGAAGGTCTGGAACGTCGACCACGAAGAATCGCAGTTGATGCCGATGTACCTCTCGGGCAAGGGCCTGCGGGACGCCGACTTCTTCATCGCGCTCGACGACGCGTGGGTGGATCTGCTGCTCACCTGGCGCAATCTGGGTTTCGATCACAACGACGAGATCGAGTTCGGCGATGCGCGCTTCCGGCCGCTCGACCTGCTGGTGTCGCGCCTGCCCCGATCGATCGACTTGATCGGCAAGCTGCACGGCAGCACCTGTGTCGGCACCCTCGCGGAAGGCAGCCTCGGCGGCAAGCCCGTGCGGCGCTTCATGTACCAGATCACCTCCCACGACGAGGCCTTCGCGAAGTACGGCGTGCAGGGCACCGGCCTGCAGACCGGCGTGCCGGCCGCGTGCGCGGCGATCATGTTCGCCAAGGGGCTGATTCGCGAGCGGGGAATGCTGGCGCCGGAGCGGATCGACCCGCAGCCCTTCCTCGATCTGATGACGCGGCACGGGATGCCGTGGCAGGTGGTCGACCTGCCGCCGGCGGGCTGAGCGCGCCGCGCAACACTCAGGGGTAGGGATCGATCAGCGGTACGCCTGCGCTGCGCTGCGATCGAATTGGTGGCTCAGCGGGCTGTTCGACACCGGCCACGTTCCGGTTTCGATCGCGCGAGGGCCCTCGAACACGAGGTAGCTCTTGCCGCCGTAGTGCGGCAACGGCCGCAGCAATGCCTCCAGGGCTTCGGCGTCGTCCGCCACCACCACCAACAGTGGCGCGCCGTCGTTCCGACGCGCGGTCCAGACTCGCGCCGTTCCGCGACCGGCGAGAGTGTCGGGGGTGCGGTCCAATCCGGCGCGGGAAAGCAAGGCTTCCACCTGCGGCGCAATGCCGATGATCAACAGCGGCACGGGCGCCGGCGGGAGCGATCCCGTGGATCCGAACCGTGCCGGTGTATCCAACAACCGTTCGGCCAGCTGGCGCGCCGTCCCGTCTGCCGCATCGGACGGCGCGGCGATGAGTGTCCACGCGTCTTCCGCCAGCGTCACGTCGCGCAGAATGGGCGGCGTCTCGCCGGGCAGCAGGCGACGGAACAGATCGTGCGCGGGATCGAGGTGAACGGCGGACGGCGCGGCCGCGGCGACCAGTGTCGCCGTTGTTTCCGTGCCGGTCACAGCGATCCGTCGCTGCAGCGGGCCGACATCGGTATCGATCACGACGGGTACCGAGAGTCGGTAGGCCGGGGATTCCTGGTGGACGGTCAGCGCAATCCGGAATGCATCGCCCTCCTCCGACACCTGGACCTCGCCGAGGCTGAGGCGTGGCGCGCCCCGTCTTGCCAGCCATTGCTCGAAGAACCAGTCGAGATCGCGAGCGGCGGCCGAGCCGAAGGCCTGACGCAGTTGCGTCCAACCGGCGA
>JAHEDN010000270.1:0-3329 GCA_024641225.1 Burkholderiales bacterium
GTGACAACGTGCCTCGTTTTTACAGTAACAGCCGACTGAGAAGTTTGCACCTTGTGACAGCGCGGCCAGCAGTCCAACGGCGCGAGCCGCCTCTGGCGCAGCCATCTCGGCCCTGTACTTCTTCCTGAACGTCTGCCACCGCTGCGGTGTCTGGGCCTCCTGCCCGAGCTTGACCGTTTCCGAACTCGGTGCAAGCAGTGGAAACCATACGTCGTACCAGTTCTGTGAGGCGAACTCTGTCCTGGGCACGCCTCTGGGTGGTCTGTGCACGGTGCCGATTCGCGTGCCTTCATTCGGCGCCCTCGCGCTCCCAAGTTGCACAACGCGAACAACCATCGTGTCTCCTGCCTCAGTCCACGATCCTGTCTGCCCGCAGCGCGATGGCAGGGGGGAACGTGACGCCGAACGCCTTCGCCGCGCTGCGACTGACGACCAGTTCGTAGCGTGCCGGCCGTTCGACCGGAAGCTCACTCGCCCTGGCTCCCTTCAGGATGCGATCGACGTAGTAGGCCGCGCGCTCGTATGCTTTTCGGGCGTCGACGTGGTAGCTCAGCAGCGCCCCCATCTCCGCCGTGCCCGGCCAGTAGTGGACGACCGGAACGCCCTGCGCCCTTGCGCCTTCGATAAGTTCGCGCGCGTTCGCGGCGAACAGCCCGTCCCCGCCTGGGAGCAGCGCGTCGGGCTTCAATTTGCCAAGCGATTGAATGATCTGATGCAGCGAGACGCGGTCCCTGGCCAGCAACGAGATGATCGTGACGCCGTGCTGCAAGGCCGTCGCGCGCACGCGCTCCTCGATCTTGGGCGTGGCCGGGAAGTCGGGGTTGTTCACCAACGCCACCCGCCGGGCACCTGGGTATGCCTCCAGAAGGAGCTCCAGCCGCTTCTCGGCCAGCTCGTCCGCCTGGTCGGTGATGCCGGTGACGTTGCCACCCGGTCGGGAAAAACTCGCAATGACGCCCGCATCCACCAGGTCGCTGGCTAGCGCGACGACGACCGGAATCGTGCTGCTCGCCTCCTTGGCGCGCTTCGCGTTCGTGAGGCCCGAGACCATGATGACGTCCGGATTGCCGGCGACAGCCTCCCTGATCAGCGCGGCCACGCGCGTCTGCTCCAGGTTGCCGTACAGGATTTCGAGGCGATAGGTCAAATCCTGCCCGTGGCCCAGCGCGGTCATGCCCGCCAAAAAACCCTCGTTCAGAGACCGGTAGCGCTCCTCGTCCCTGATCGTGACGGCCACCACCCGCGGTAACCCGCGCGTCTGCGCGCGGGACGCAGCGACTGTCCCCGCCCCCGCCGCTGCGGTCAGCAGACCTACGAGCAGGTCACGGCGATTCATGTGGGGGTCACCCCGGAGCGCGAAGACGGTCGGCACCCATCCTATCACTGCATCCTGGCTTCAATCCTGGCCGACGAGGTTCGGACCGATTCTCGCCGCGCGCCTTGCGACGGACTCCCCGCCACCGGCACGCGCCGATTCCGACATAATCCCTTCCAGTTCCACCGGTGGCGCGCACAAGAAACGACCTGCCCGCGATGAAGGTTCTGATCGTCGACGACCACGCACTCGTGCGGGACGCACTCGCGCGTGTCCTGAGCGCGATCGTGCCTGGCGTGGTCCTCCGGGAGGCGGCAGAGCCGGCATCCGCGTTCGAGATCGTCGAACGGGAAATCGATCTCGACCTCATTCTGCTCGACCTCGCGTTGCCCGGAATGCACGGCCTGACCGCCCTGAAGTCGTTGCGCGAGAAACACCCTGCGGTGTCCGTCGTCGTGGTTTCGGCAAGCACGGATCGCGAGATCGTCAAGCGCGCCCTCGACTACGGCGCAATGGGCTACATTCCCAAGTCATCCAGCAACGAAGTGCTCAAGACTGCGCTGCAGCTGGTGCTGGCTGGCGGCGTCTACATCCCGCCCGAGATGCTCGGCCGTGGCGCCGACACGCTCGCCGAGCCGCGGCTGGGCGCGCGAGCGCCGGCGGAGATCGGTCTCACCGAGCGGCAGGCCCAGATCCTCGCGCGCATCATGAGGGGCGAGCCGAACAAGGTGATCTGCCGGGAACTCGAGCTCGCCGAATCGACTGTGAAGAACCAGATCACCGCGATCCTGAAGACCCTCAGCGTGACGAGCCGAACCCAGGCGGTGCTCGCAGTCGAGAAGCTGGGGCTCGCGTTGCCCGACGCCCGTCGCAAGGAGCGATGACCACGGCGGATCGGCGACCGGGGCACGGGGCGCCCGCCAAGCCCGCGACGGTCGGCGCTCATCCGTCGCGCTGGATCTCCCGCTTCGCGAGCAGCTGGGCGAGCAGCGCACGCAGCTTCACGGGCGACACCGGCTTGTGCAGTACCGGTACGCCGCATGCACGCGCAAGCCTCGCGAGCTCCGCGCCTGTCTCGGCAGTGACGAAAATGGCCGGCACCGGCTCCTGCGCCGATGCCCGGATCCGCGCGATCGCTGCGAGACCGTCTTCTCCTTTCGCGAGGCGATAGTCACTGACGATCAGTTCGGGAGGGCGGTCGTGCGAAGCGAGCTGCTCGACCGCATCGTCGCCGTCTGCCGCGGCGAGCGTCAGGCAACCCCACCGCTCGAGCAGCCCGCACATGGCAATACGGGCGTCGTCAATGTCGTCGACGACGACCACGAACACGCCGCGCAAGTCCGGGACACTGACCTGCCGCAGCACCTGGGAAGCGCGGCCCTCACCTCGAGCGCCACGCGGCAGCTCGAAGGCGAACATTGACCCGCGTCCGACGCGAGAGCTCAACTCGACGCGCGTGCCGAGCAGGTCTGCCAACCGCGCGACGATCGCAAGCCCCAGACCGAGCGTGCCCGAGTCGCGCGACGCAGCTCCCTCGAGGCGGACGAATTCGCGAAACACGTCCTCCCTTCGCTCTGCCGGAATTCCACAACCCGTATCCCACACCTCGATCCGGCAGCGATCGCCGCGACGCCGGCACCCGACCAGCACCCCGCCACGCTCGGTGTAGCGGATCGCATTGGCGACCAGATTCAGCAGCACCCGCTGCACGAGCACCGGGTCGGCGTGCACCCATGCGCGGGTGGATCGCATTCGCAATTCGATGCCCTTCTCCTGCGCAAGCGGCGCCAGCTGGCCCTCGATCGAGGCAAGGACCTCGCGCACGTCGAAGTCCTGAGGCACCGCCTGAACCGCGCCTGCCTCGAGCTTGGACAGATCCAGCAGCTGATCGAGCAGGCCCGCCAGGCTACCGACGGCCTCCTCGATCCTTTGCACCAGCGCGACGCGCTCGGCCGGCGTGCGGCTGTCCCGCAGTTGATCAACGAACAGAGCCAGAGCGTGCATCGGCTGGCGC
>JAHEDN010000270.1:3339-4673 GCA_024641225.1 Burkholderiales bacterium
ATCCAGCTCGCGCGTGCGCTCGGCGACGCGCCGCTCGAGGCCAGCGTAACTTTCGCGCAACTGCTCTGCCATCGCATTGAACTGGGTCGCCAACTCTTCCAGTTCGTCGCCGCCAGCGCTCTCGATCCGGTGCGAGAGGTCTCCAGCGCCGAAGCGCTGCGCGCCACGGCGCAGCGCGCTGATCGGGGCAACCATTCGACGCGCGGTGATTACACCTGCCGTGGCGGCGAGGACAATAGCGACGAGCAGAATCGCCACGCTGCGCGCAACCGAGGCATTCAACTGGGCGAACGCCTCGTGCCTGGGCTCTTCGACGAACACCGTCCAGCGAGGCGGTGTGATCCTGGCATAAGCGGAAAGCACCGGGGCGCCGCCGAGGTCACGACCGTCCTCGACGAATCCCTGCGCGGCCGCTGCCGGGGCGCCGGCCGCCATCACCTGCGGCAACTGCGACAGGTTATTCATCTGCAGCACGACGCTCAGTTCGCGATGCGAGACCAGGCGGCCGCCGGCATCGACGACGTAGGCATAACCGCTGCTGCCGACCTCGGTCCGGGAGATCACCGTCTGCACGAACTTCAAATTTACGTCGGCCAACACGACCGAGCCGTCGCGCGCCGCGCTCGGCACCGCAACCGTCAAGTACGGCTCGCTTTGCGCGACGAACTGCACGCTGCCGAAGTGCGTGTGCCCCGACCGTGCGTCGACATATGCCGCCTCGCCGGAGAGGTCGATGCCGCTGTCGACGCGGTCCGTCTTGACGCGCGAGACGCGCAGCCGTTCGCGCCCGTCCGCGTCGACCAGCGTTGCCGTGGTGACCGCCGGCTCGAGGCGCAGCAGTCTCAGCAGGTCGAGCCGTCGCCGCTCCAGCTCGTTGCCGTCGACCTGAACCGCGTGCAGCGTCACCCACGCCAGGTTTCGCAGAACGCCGTCGATGAAGCCTGAAACAGCAGCGGCCGCGGCCTGTGCCTTTTCCCGTTGCAGTGCCTCGAGCGCGGCTACTCGGTCGCGATACGAGATCCATGTCTCCAGCGCGCCGCTCGCAAGCAGTGCGACCGCGATCAGCGCCGCGACCTGCGTGGCATAACGGGCGGCGATGGAACGGCGTGGCATACGCGCAATGTACGCCCGGCAGGCCGCCGCGCAGAGGCCTCGGGACGACGGTCTCGATACTTTCGTCGCGCCGGTCCGACACGTTCGGGACCTATGTCCGATGGTCGCCGGAACCTCGCGTTCCTACACTGATTGACACGCAGCAGGCGTACCGGAAGTCGCAGCGCCATTACCGCAAAACCGCGCCGTCGCGCTGCGTTCGCTGTTTCGGTTCCAACTGA
>JAHEDN010000271.1 GCA_024641225.1 Burkholderiales bacterium
GGTGGCCGTCCGGTGTTCATGTCGCGGCTGGTGCTGGCCGCCACGCTGAGTGCCAGCTACGGAATCTATGGGCCGGCCTACGAACACATGGAGGCGGCGCCACGCGAACCGGGCGCGGAGGAGTACCTGCACTCGGAGAAATACGAGCTGAAGCCGTGGAACCTGACGCGGCCGGACTCGCTGGCACCGTTCATCGCGCGCGTCAACCTGGTCCGTCGCGAGAACGCGGCGCTGCACGACAACGAGTCGCTGCGCTTCCTGCCGATCGACAACCCGCAGATCATTGCCTACGCCAAGTCGACGCCGGCGCTGGACAACGTCGTGATCTGCGTGGTCAACCTCGACCCGCACCACCGCCAGAGCGGGTGGCTGACGGTCGACCTGGCGGGGCTCGGCATCGAAGCGGACATGCCGTTCCAGGTGCACGATCTGCTCACCGACGCGCACTTCCTGTGGCACGGTCCGCGCAACTACGTCGAGATCGATCCGCAGCGCGCGCCCGCTCACGTGTTCCGCCTGCGCCGGCGTCTGCGCCGGGAGCAGGACTTCGATTACTTCATGTGAGGAAGCTGGTTCGGTGAAAGCAGAAAAAGAGACCATCGCGGCGCCGGCCGCCGCGGCACCCGAAGGCGGGACCGATCCGCTCTGGTTCAAGGACGCGGTCATCTACGAACTGCACGTCAAGGCGTTCTTCGACTCCAACGGCGACGGCATCGGCGACTTCCGGGGCCTGACCGAGAAGCTCGACTACGTCGCCGACCTCGGCGTCAACACGATCTGGCTTCTTCCCTTCTACCCCTCGCCGTTCCGCGATGACGGGTACGACGTCTCCGACTATCACAACATTCACCCCGCCTACGGAACGCGGCAGGACTTCCGCGCGCTGGTGCGCGAGGCGCACAAGCGCAACCTGCGGGTGATCACCGAGCTGGTCGTCAACCACACCTCGGACCAGCATCCGTGGTTCCAGGCCGCGCGGCGCGCACCCAAGGGCTCGGACAAGCGCAATTTCTACGTGTGGAGCGACGACCCGAACAAGTACTCGGACACGCGCATCATCTTCACCGATACCGAGAAGTCGAACTGGACCTGGGACGAGGTCGCGCAGCAGTACTTCTGGCACCGCTTCTTCAGCCACCAGCCCGACCTGAACTTCGACAATCCGCGCGTGCGTCAGGCGGTGATCCGCACCATGCGCTTCTGGCTCGACATGGGCGTGGACGGATTCCGACTCGACGCGATCCCCTACCTCATCGAACGCGACGGCACCAGCAACGAGAACCTGCGCGAGACGCACGAGGTCATCAAGGAGATCCGCGCCCGGCTCGACGAGAAATACACCGGCAAGCTGTTGCTCGCCGAGGCCAACATGTGGCCGGAAGACGTGCGTGAGTACTTCGGCGACGGCGACGAGTGCCACATGGCCTATCACTTCCCGCTCATGCCGCGCATGTTCATGGCGATCGCGCAGGAGGACCGCCATCCGGTGGTCGAGATCATGCAGCAGACGCCGGATATTCCCGAGAACTGCCAGTGGTCGATCTTCCTGCGCAACCACGACGAGCTGACGCTCGAGATGGTGACCAGCAAGGAGCGCGACTACATGTACAACATGTACGCCGCCGACAAGCGCTCGCGCATCAACCTCGGCATCCGCCGCAGGCTGGCGCCGCTGATGGAGAACGACCGCGAGCGCATCAAGCTGATGAACAGCCTGCTGCTGTCGATGCCCGGCTCTCCGGTGCTCTATTACGGCGACGAGATCGGCATGGGCGACAACATCTTCCTCGGCGACCGCGACGGCGTGCGCACGCCGATGCAGTGGACCTCGGACCGCAACGGCGGCTTTTCGCGGGCCGATCCGCAGCGAATCTATCTGCCGCCGATCCAGGACCCCGTCTACGGCTTCGAGGCGATCAACGTCGAGGCGCAATTGCGCGCGCCGGGGTCGCTGCTGAACTGGACGCGGCGCATGCTGGCGGTGCGCAAGACCTCGGCCGCGTTCGGGCGTGGCGCGTTCACGGTGCTGCATCCGGGCAACCGCAAGGTGCTGGCGTATGTCCGCGAATACGGCGACGAGGTGATCCTCTGCGTGGCCAACGTCAGTCGCTCTGCGCAGCCGGTCGAACTCGACCTGGCGCGCTTCAAGGGCCGGGTGCCGGTCGAGATGCTCGGCCGCAACCCGTTTCCGCCGATCGGTGACCTGCCCTACCTGCTCACGCTGCCCGGCCACGGTTTCTACTGGTTTCGTCTGACCACGGATACGGCCGCGCCCGACTGGCACGAGCAGCGCCTTGCCCCCGACTTGCTGCCGGTGCTGGTTCTGTTCGACGGCTGGGCGAGCCTGTTCCGCGAGCGCGTCGTGCCGTGGCGAATCGGTATGGCAGAGAAGCTGCGTGCGCAGTTCGAGCGCGACCTGGGGCCCGCCTTCGTCGGTCGGCAGCGCTGGTTCGCCGCCAAGGGCGAGAAGATCGAGCGGGTGCAGATCGTCGAGCACGCGCTGCTCGAAAGCGGCAAGCGAACCTGGCTGCTGTCGCTCGCCGACGTGCTGGGGCCGCGCGTGACCGAGCGCTACTTCCTGCCGCTGGCGCTGGCCTGGGAAGACAGCGAAGAGGAGCGCGTCAAGCATATCGCCCCCGGTGCGCTGACCAAGGTAAGGCAGCAGGCAAATGTCGGGCTGATGGGCGATGCCATGTGCGACGAGGCCTTTTGCCATGCGGTGGTCGAGGCGATTGGCGCCGGGCGCGAAGCCAAGGCCACCGCCGGCCGGATCCGATTCGTGCCGACGCGGTCGTTCGCCGAGCTGGCGCACGCCCGCGCCGAAGAACTCAGCCCGATCAAGGTGCTCGGCCAGAGCAGCAACAGCGTTGCGTTGATCGGCACTCGGTTGTTCCTGAAGGCCTACCGCCGCATCCGCGAAGGCATCAACCCGGAGCTCGAGGTCGGACGCTTCCTTACCGACGTGGTCAAGTTCCCGCACTGCGTGCCGGTGGCGGGTCACATCGAGTACGTCGACAAAGACGGCAAGGTGAGCACGCTGGCCCTGCTGCAGAGCCACGTGGCCAACCAGGGCGACGCGTGGACGTTCACGGTCGACGCGCTGCTGCGGCAGCTCGAGCGGGCGGAGGCCGCGCCGGAGGCTGCCGCCGATAGCGATGGCTTCCTCGCGCTGATGCGCACGCTCGGCGAGCGCACGGCACAGCTGCACGCCGCGCTCGCCCAGCGAACGGGTGACGATGCGTTCGATCCGGAACCCATGCAGGCAACTGATCCCGCACTATGGGTCAGGCAGGTGCGCGAAGACGCACTGGCCACGATGGACATGCTGTCGGTGCACCGCGAGCGGTTGCCCATATCGTTGCAGCCACTCGCGCTCGAGGTGTTTGCGGCGGGACCAAAGCTGATGCAGCGCGTCGAACGGTATGCGCAGCATCCGCCGCACGGCTTCAAGACCCGTTATCACGGCGATTACCACCTCGGCCAGGTGCTGCTCGCCCGCAACGACTTCGTGATCATCGACTTCGAGGGCGAGCCGGCCCGTTCGCTCGCCGAGCGGCGGCTCAAGCATTCGCCGCTGCGCGACGTCGCCGGCATGCTGCGCTCGTTCGACTACGCGCGCCACATGGCCCTGCAGCAGGCTGCACGGCACGAAGGTGATCTCGACAAACTGGCGCCGACGGTGGCCGACTGGCTGACCCGCGTGCGCAGTGCGTTCCTCGACGCCTATCGCGCAGAGGCGGTTGCCGCGGGCCTGTATGCGAGCCCGCAGGATTTCGACCGCCAGCAGCCCCTGCTGGAGCTTTTCGAGCTCGAAAAGGCGCTGTACGAGCTGCGTTATGAACTCGCCAACCGCCCGGACTGGGTCAGCGTGCCGCTGCACGGCGTGACTGCTCTGGCCGGTCTCGGCACGGGAACCTAGGAGAGAAGCACCCATGGGCAACTTCGACGTCGTCATCGAACCGGTCCGCGCCTTCCTGGTGCAGATCGGCGCATACCTGCCGCGGCTCGCGGTGGCCATCGTGGTCCTGATCGTCGGCTGGCTGATCGCCAAGGCGGTCCGTTTCGCGGCCGTCAAGGCGATGCGGGCGCTCAATTTCCACGTGCTGACCGAACGTGCCGGGATCGACGGCTTCCTTCAGCAGGGCGGAACCGAGCGCGATACCACCGCCGTGTTCGGCGCCGTCATCTATTGGGTCGCGATCCTCGTTGCTCTGATCATTGCCTTCAACGGGCTCGGGCTGACGCAGGTGACCGATCTGCTGACCCGCGTGCTGCTGTTCCTGCCCAAACTGCTGGTCGGACTGCTGGTGCTGATCTTCGGCAGCTACTTCGGGCGCTTCGTCGGCAATGCCGTGCAGACCTATCTGCGCAACATCGGCATCAGCGATGCCGACCTGCTCGGGCGGATCGCGCAGTACGCGATCGTGGTCTTCGTGGTGCTGATCGCTGTCGATCACCTCGACATCGGCGGCGACCTGGTGCAGCACACTTTCCTGATCCTGCTCGCCGGAGTGGTTCTGGCACTGGCGCTCGCCTTCGGAATCGGGGGGCGCGACTGGGCCGCCGGGCTGCTCGAGCGGTGGTTTCCGCGCGAGGAACGCAAGGACCGATGATCCTGACGGGCGACATCGGCGGAACCAAGACGCTGCTGGCCC
>JAHEDN010000272.1 GCA_024641225.1 Burkholderiales bacterium
CCGCGATCGTCATGATCGTGACGATGCCCACGCCGCCCACCAGCAGCGAGATGCTGCCCAGACCGCCGACAGCCATCGTCAGCACGTCGAGGATGTTGCCCAGCGTGCGCAGCGTCTCCTCCTGCGTCGTGACGGTGAAGTCCTCGCGCCCGTGGCGCGCGGCGAGCAGCTTCTTCGCTTCGGTCGCCACGCGCGCGGCCGGTATGCCCTCGGCATACGAGATATCGATCTCGGTCACGCCTTCGCGGTTGAACAGCTCGACGGCGCGCGCGGCCGGGATGTAGGCCGTGTCGTCGAGGTCGATGCCCAGGAACTGCCCCTTGGGTTCGAGCACGCCGACGACGCGGAACCGCAGCCCGCCGATGCGCACGCGCGCGCCGAGCGCGTTGCCGGCGCCGAACAACTCGTCCTTGAGCTTGGGGCCCAGCACGGCCAGGTTGCGCGCCGCGCCGGCCTCTTCGGCCGGCAGGAACTGGCCGATGCGCACGCGCACGTTGAAGACCTCGCGCATTGCCGCGTTGCCGCCCAGGATCGTCGTCCGGCGCACGCGCCCGTTGCCCGCCACTTCGGCGTTGCCGTTGACCGCCGGCACGACCGCGACGACGCCGGGGATGCGCGTCAGCGCCTGCGCGTCCTCGAAGGTCAGCGGGCGCACCGATGCGGGCAGCCCCGGCGGCCCGCCCGAGGCCTCGGTGCGGCCGGGCGTGATGCCGATGACGTGCGTGCCGAACTGCGAGAACTCGGCGAGCACGAAACGGTGGATGCCCTCGCCGATCGAGGTCAGCAGGATCACCGCGGCGATGCCCACCGCAATGCCGAGCAGCGTCAGGAAGCTGCGCAGGCGGTGCGCGGTGATCGCGCGCAGCGCGAGAAACAGGGCGTCGCGCAGGATCATCGCTTGCCCAGCGCCAGCACCGGATCGAGCCGTGCCGCGCGCCGTGCGGGCAGCACGCCGAACACCAGCCCGGTGAGCAGCGACGTCCCCAGGCCCGCCGCCACGGCCCAGTCCGGCGGGAACGCCGGATACGCCGGATACAGATAGCGGATCACCCATGCGCCCGCGTGGCCGATGGCGAAGCCGAGCACGCCGCCCGCGGCCGACAGCAGCGCGGCCTCGGTGAGGAAGGCCGCGCGGATCGCGCCGGCGGTGGCGCCCAGCGCCTTGAGCAGGCCGATCTCCGGGGTGCGTTGCGTGACCGAGACCAGCATCACGTTCATCACCAGGATGCCCGCGACCGCCAGGCTGATCGCGGCGATGCCGGCCACGCCGAGGGTGAGCGTGCCCAGCACGCGGTCGAAGGTGGCGAGCACGGCGTCCTGCGTGATGACGGTGACGTCCTCCTCGCCCTCGTGGCGCGCCTTGATGATCTCGCGCGTCTGCATCTTGGCGAGCTCGAGTGCGTCGCGGTGGCGCGCCTCGACGAGGACGCGGAACAGCGAGTTGGTGTCGAGCATCTGCAGCCCGATCGACACCGGCACGAACGCGATTTCGTCGGTGTTCATGCCGAGTCCGACGCCCGAGGAGGCGAGCACGCCGATGACACGGAAGCGCCGGTCGCCCACGCGCACGAGCCTGCCCAGCGCCGGCTCGACGCCGAACAGATCGCGCTTGACCTTGCCGCCGATCACCATCACCGGCGAGCCGTGCTCCCAGTCCTCGTCGGGCAGGAAGCGCCCCTGCGCCATCGCGAAGTGGCGCACGTCGAGATAGGTAGAGGTAGTGCCGACGACGATCGTCGAGCGCAGCCGCCCGCTGGCCGTGATGTCGGCACTGCCGACCGAGACCGGCGCCACGCGCAGTACCGTCGAGGCGCGTCCGACCGCGCGCGCGTCCGCCACCGTGAGGTCTCGCGGGATGCTGGTGACGACGTTGGCCGGCGAGAAGCCGCCCGTCTGCGTGCGCCCGGGCAGCACGATGACGAGGTTGGTGCCGAGCGAGGAGAATTGGTCGATCACGTAGTGGCGCGCGCCGTCGCCGAGCGCCGTGAGCACGACCACGGCGGCCACCCCGATCGCCATCGCCAGCATCGACAGCAGCGTGCGCAGGCGGTTGCCGGTGGCTGCGCCGAAGGCGAAACGCAGGATGTCAGCGGGGCGCATCGGGAGGGGGTCCACCGGCGCCCGTGGCCTGCGACAGCGGCCCCGGCACGGCGGTGGCCATGTCGCTCGCGACCGCGCCGTCTTCCATCAGCAGGCGCCGCCGCGCCCGGGCGCCGAGCGCCGGGTCGTGGGTGACGACGACGAGCGTCACGCCGCCGGCGTTGAGCGCCTCGAGCAGCCGCACGACTTCCTCGCCGGTGGCGCGATCCAGGTTGCCGGTCGGCTCGTCCGCCAAAATCAGCGCCGGCTGCATGATCGTCGCGCGCGCGATCGCCACGCGCTGGCGCTGCCCGCCGGAGAGCTGGTCGGGCCGGTGCCCGGCGCGATCGGCCAACCCGTAGTCCTTCAGCGCGCGGGCCACCCGCTCGGCGCGCTGCTTCGGCGCGACGCCGGCCAGCATCATCGGCAGTGCGATGTTCTCCGCTGCCGACAACCGCGGTACGAGGTGAAAGCTCTGGAACACGAAGCCGATGCGATGGCTGCGCACGCGCGCCTGCTCCTCCGGCGAGAGCGTCGTGACGTCGCGGCCTTCGAGCCGGTATGCGCCGGAGTTCGGCCGGTCGAGCAGGCCGAGGATGTTGAGCAGCGTTGACTTGCCCGAGCCGGACGGCCCCATCACCGCGAGATAGTCGCCTGCGGCCAGCCGCAGGTCGACGGCGCGCAGCGCGTGCACCTCGCTGTCGCCGAGATGGAAGACGCGCTCGACCGCAACGAGCTCGATCTGGGCTGCGCCAGGCATGCTGCGGTCACTTGGCGGTCGCGCCGCTTTCGACCGTCACGAGGGCGCCCGCCTTCACACCCGCGCGCTCGAGCGATGTGACGATCTTCTCGCCCGCGCGCACGCCGTCGAGCACTTCCGTGTACTCCCAGTTCGCCAGGCCCGCCTTGACCTGGCGCTCGGCGAGACGGCCGTCGTCGTCGACAACGAGCACGCGTTGACCTTCGAGCAGTGCCGAGGTGGGCACGCGCAACGCGTCGTCGCGCGTGTCGAGGATGACCTCGACGTCCGCGCTGTAGCCGACCAGCAGCGGCCCGACCTGGGCGGGCTCGTCGAAGGTGGCCTCGAGGTCGACGGTGCGCGCCTGCTTCTCGACGGCGGTCACGTACGGTGCCACGCGGCGCACCTTGCCGGCGAACGACTGCTTGGGCAGCGCGTCGAGCGAGATGCGCACGCGCTGGCCGGCGCGGACCTTGGGTGCGTCGACCTCGTCCATCGGCGCGTTCACGTACAGGCATGACTCGTCGATGAGATCGATGGCCGGCGGCGTGGGCACGCCGGGCGGTGAAGGGGTCGAGTATTCGCCCACCTCGCCGACGATCTTGGCGACCGTGCCGTCGAAGGGTGCCAGCAGCACGGTGCGCCCGCGCTGCACCCGTGCGAGCGCGACGTTGGCTTGCGCCTGCGCGACGTCGGACTTGGCGGTGGCGCACGACGCCACCTTAGCGTCGGCGGCGGCCCGCGCGTTGTCGATTGCGTTGGCCGAGACGAAGCCGCGTTCGTACAGTTCCGCCTGCCGCTTCACCTCGCGCTCGGCACTGTCGGCAAGCGTGCAGGCCTCGATTACCCGCTTGCGCGCACTCTCGACCTGCGCCCGGGCCAGAGCTTCCTGGGCCTGGAGATCGTCGTTCCAAAGTTGCATCAGCAACTGGCCCTTCTTGACCTTGTCGCCCTCCTTGACGGCGAGCATCTCGATGCGGCCACCGAGGATGGTGGACAGTTTGGTGCGCTGGCACGCTTCGACCGTGCCGGCGCGCGTGTTGGCGATCGTCGACTCGACGCGCCCGCGCGCAACTTCGGTGACGACCACCGGGATCGGTTTGGGACGCCCCACCCACCAGATCGCCGCGGCGATGGCGCCGAAAATCGCGACGGCAATCAGCGCGCGGCGCAGCCAGGGTCCGGGGCTTTGGCTCATGGAAGACTGGGGACGATAGGGTCCAGGGCGGGGATCGGATCTTGATTCTCGTCTTGGATCGGCGCGCTGAGCACAGGCCGTGTGTCCTCGAGATCGACCTGGGGTACTGCCGGAGCTCTGCCGGTGAGCCGACGTCAACTATGGGGCTGCCAGGTTGGCGAAGCGGATTTCTGCTTGGTGTCGGTAACGCCACTTCGAGCCTGAGACGAGCCACCATCTTACCGGCCACGTGGCAACGACCAGAAGACTTTGACGGACAGCAATGGGTCGTGACGCGTGTTCGACGTGACGCCCGCAAGCCGAGCCCCGACCGTCCGTGGCTGGTTCGACCCGGCCGGCACCTTGCCCGCGCGCGTTCGATCCGGCGAGCGCCGCGGTACTCGGCATCAGGGTCCGCAGGCGTTGTCAGACGAATGCAGACCTGGGTTGCCACCGCACCAGGATTGGCGCCGCTGCGACCTCGCTGCAGACGGCACAAGAACCGATCGAAACGTCGCGGCGCCTCAGCCTTTCAGCCGCTCGTTCTGCGGGAACATCGCGCGCCGCGCCTCGTCGTCCAGCTCGGTCTTGAAGGTGTGCCGGTCCTTCAGCGCGGCGGCCCGCTGTGCGGCCGGGCGCTCG
>JAHEDN010000273.1 GCA_024641225.1 Burkholderiales bacterium
CCGCGGACGCGAACGGCAGGCCCAGGCCCGACCGGGTGTTCAGCAAGAACGGTGGCGCGCAGCCCAACGAGCGCAGCGAGGCGTGCCTGAGCTGCCACGACAAGGACGCCAAGCGCCTGCTCTGGGCCGGCAGCCAGCACGCGGAAGCGGACGTGGCCTGCACCTCGTGCCACCGGATCCACGTGAACGAGGACAAGGTGCGCACCCGGCTGGGCGAGACCCCGGTCTGCTACACCTGCCACAAGGAACAGCGTGTGCAGATGAGCAAGATTTCGCATCACCCGGTCCCGGAAGGCAAGATGAAGTGTTCGGACTGCCACAACGTCCACGGCTCGATCGGTCCGAAGCTCGCCAAGCGCGACAGCACCAACGACACCTGCTTCACCTGCCACGCGGAGAAGCGCGGCCCGTTCGTGCACCAGCACGAACCCGTGGTGGAGGACTGCGCCAACTGCCACAACCCGCACGGCAGCACGGTCGCCGCGATGCTCACCACGCGCCCGCCGGTGCTGTGCCAGCAGTGCCACACGCCGCACGTGGCCGGTGAGGTCGGCGCGCTGGGCGGCCAGCGCGGGGTGTTCACGCCAGCGGGCCCGGGGCAGAACCCGGCGGTGATGGCGAATTCGAGCGGCAAGAACGTGGTCAACCTGTGGCAGGGCCGCAGCTGCATGAACTGCCACACGCAGGTGCACGGATCGAACAATCCGTCCGCCACGAACCCGACGCCGCAGTACATGTTCCGATAAGAGAGGGAGCGAAGCGATGAAAACGATCGTTCGGCACCCTGGCTTTCGCCAGACCATTCTCGCCATGGCCGTGCTCGCGGCCTTCGCGCCCGCGCACGCCGAGGATGAAAGCGTCGCGGAGGGCTCCGTCAGCGCCGGCGCCGCCTATGCCAGCGGCGACAGCGCGGACCGCGCCATCTTCGGCCAGTACAACGGCCTGCGCCGCCACAACTGGTACGGGCTGCTCGACTTCGACTACTACCGGCGCAACGACGACACCGGCATGGTCACCACGTTCCGGGGCTTCGACGTGCTCGGCGAGACTCGCGAGCTGGGCTTCATGTGGAAGCGGCAGGGCGACTGGAAGGTCACCGCCGACTACGGCGAACTGGTGCGCTACGACCCGTACACGGTGAACAGCGGGCTGCAGGGCGTCGGCTCGACCTCGCCGCAGGTCGTGCACCTGTCCGGCGGGCCCGGCACCGGATCGGACACCGTGCCGAACACCAAGCGCTCCGCGCTCGGGCTCGCGGTCTCGAAGTGGTTCGGTCCGTCGCTGCAGTTCGACGCGAGCGTGAAGAGCGAGAACAAGGAGGGCACGCGCATCTACGGCCGGGGCATGAACTGCCCGTCGCCCACCGCGCCCGGCTGCTCGTTCAGCACCAACATCAGCACGGGGTGGTCGTCGCTGCTCCTGCCCGAGCCGATCGACTCCAACCACACGCAGTTCGAGGCGAGACTCAGCTGGGCGGCCGACAAGCTGCGGCTCAACGGCGGCTACTACGGCTCCTTCTACACCAACTCGCACGGGTCGCTGAACCCCAGCGTGCCGGGCAGCCTGAACAACGCGGTGGGTACCCTGGTGCCGCTGAGCACGGGGCTGCAGCCGCTCCTGAACCAGGCGATGGCGCTGCCGCCGGACAACCAGGCGCACCACTTCGACGTCGGCGGCATCTACCTGTTCACGCCGACCACGCGCGCCAATTTCAAGTTCGGCTACTCCTGGGCGTCGCAGAACCAGGACTTCGGCGGCGCCGGCCTGAGCGGAGCGCCTGCGGGCGTCTCGAACCTCGACGGCGAGGTGAGCACCACGCTGGCCCAGGTCGGCATCAGTTCGCGGCCGATGCCCAAGCTGTCGCTGATCGCGGACCTGCGCTACGAAGATCGCAACGACAAGACACCAACCGCCCAGTACAACGTCGAGGGCGGGCCGCCATACAGCGCGGCGGCGAACTCGTGGACCAACCGGGACTATTCGAACACGAAGACCCGCGGCAAGCTGCAGGCGAGCTACCAGTTCTCCCGGGACTATCGCGGCACGCTCGGCGCCGACTACTACGAGATCGAGCGCGGGGCGTTCACCTCGACCAGCGCCGTCTCGGGCGTCAGTGCCCTGCGCCAGAAGAACGACGAGATGAGCTACCGCGCGGAACTTCGGCGCAGGATGTCCGAGAACTTCAGCGGCACGATCAGATACGTGACCAGCAAGCGCGAAGGGTCGAACTGGCTGCGGCCCAACAGCGGAACCGGCGTCACCGAGGTCGGTGACCCTTCCACCGGCTTCTCCTCTGACGCGGTCTTCATGCCGTCGCTGGCGGACCGCAAGCGCGACAAGATACGGCTCATCGCCAACTGGCAGCCGATGGACGACCTGTCGCTGCAGTTCAGCTACGACGACGGCCAGGACCGGTACTCGATGCCGACCGACTACAGCGTGCGCAGCTCGAAGATGAACCTCTTCACCGTCGACTTCGACTACGCGCTCACGTCGAAATGGAAGCTGAACGGATATCTTTCGCAGGGCAACCAGAAGCTGAACCAGGCGCGCCCGGCCGGCTACGTCCTGGGGTTCGACAACCGCAACACCAGCATCGGGCTGGGTCTGGTCGGCAAGCCGACGAGCAAGCTCCAGGTGGGTGGCGGCCTGTCGTTCATCGACGACCGCAATGCGTATGACCAGGGCCTGGACGCGAACGCCAGCGCGAGCAGCGCGAACCTGCTGGCCGCGACAGGCGGGCTGCCGGACATCGTGTTCCGCATGACAGAACTGAGGGCCTTCGGCAACTACAGCCTGTCCAAGGCCGCGACGGTGCGCGTCGACTTCATCTACCAGTACGCGAAGTACAACGACTGGGGTTACGGCTACAACGGCGTGCCCTACGTGTACAGCGACAACTCGACGGTGAACCAGCAGCAGTCGCAGCACGTCACGTACCTCGGGGCCCGCTACATCTACAGGTGGCAGTGACCGGTGCCGGTTCGCAGGTTGAGGCCACGATGACGAAGCGAGGAGCCCGCAGGGACGCGGAGCGCGAAGCCCGCAAGAACGCGGAACGTGACGCCCGCGAGGACTCGGAGCGCGCAGCGGGCGCGCTCGCCGCTCGCGGGACACCGCGGTGGGTGGTGGTGCTGGTGCTGGCGATCCCGCTGGCATTGGTGCTGCTCTACGCGCAGCTGAGCGGCGGGTTGCGCGGCGGTTCCGTCCAGCCGCGGAATTCGTCGGCCAGCGCGCCGTCGCCGGCCGCTGCGCCCGCGGGACAGGCGCAGGGGCAGTCCGAGCAGCTCACCGGGATGGCGGAGCGCCTGGCGCAGCGCCTCGAGCGCGAGCCGAACGACCCGGAAGGCTGGAGCACGCTGGCCCACACCTACTACGTGCTGCAGCGCTTTCCCGACGCGGTGAAGGCCTACGAGCGTCTGGTGACGGTCGCGAAACCGGACGCGAGCACGCTGGCCGACTATGCCGACGCACTGGCGATGGCGCAGGGGCGCAGCCTCCAGGGCAAGCCGATGGAACTCGTTCGCCAGGCGATCGAGCTCGACCCGTCCCAGTGGAAGGCGCAGGCGATGGCGGCGACCGACGCCTTCTCGCGCAAGGACTACGGGGCCGCGATCGGCCACTGGGAACGCGCTCTGGCCGGTGTCGCGCCCGGCTCCGAGCTTGCCCGGGGGCTCGAGGAGAATATCGCCGAGGCCCGCACGCTGAACTCGGGCAAGTGACGCCCCCGCGAGGCCCGCTGCGGGCTGACCTGGTGCCATATCGGACGGTCGTGCATGCGGTGCAACAAATCCTGACAAAAACCCTCGGGGTTTCTGACGAATACCTGACGGAAGAGTAAGTTCAATATCGCAGGTGAAAAGGTCTTTGAGCGGTCAATCTAGGTGGTGCGTCATCGGTGCGGTTTCGCGGTGGCCTTCGCTTCGAACAAGAGGGGTTGTCATGAAAAACAAGTGGTGGACTCGAAGTGATGTCTTGAGCAGGCTTGCGGCGGCGTCGCTGCTCGCATTCGGCCTCGCGGCCTGCAGTGGCGACGACGGAAGCGACGGTGCGCCCGGCAAGGACGTGGATCCGGCCGTAGTCGATGGCCTGCAGCAGCAGATCGACGAGCTCTCCCAGGCCGCCAACGCGGAGACGTGCGTCACCTGTCACGTCGGTGACGGCGCGGTCGCCCGTACCGGTCCCGACCATCAGAACTACTATAACCAGTTCTATCAGGACGGCATCGTCAAGGTTGCGCAAGGCAGCATGGCGCTCACCGCCGTCGGGGCCAATCAGACCGTGCTGACGTTCAAGATGACCAAGAACGGCGCTAGCTTCGATTGCAGGAAGACGGAGGCCTTTGCCATCGGCAGTTACTGGTCGAAGTACGAGTTAGGCACGAAGACGTTCAGCGACTACATGTCGCTGAAGCCGAGCGCTTCCGGCATCAGCTGGAATTCTGCGACGAACGTCTGCACGTTCACCAAGTCGTATACCTCTGCAGGCGACCTGGCCAACGTGGCCGCCATCGCAGCCAACGCGAATGCCGTCGTCCAGCTCTACGGCACTGACGAGATTCTCGAGACCAACCCCGAGAAGCACATCACGAGCGGCAAATACCCGTTCGCGGGCGTCCTGAGAATCGGGACGGT
>JAHEDN010000012.1 GCA_024641225.1 Burkholderiales bacterium
GGCGACGATGCCGATCAGCATCATCGTTGTGAGCAGGAACGCCGGCACATGCGGCGAGACCATGGCGGCGACCGCAAGCCGCTGCCTTTCGTCCAATGCCGCGACCACCAGCGCCGCGGTGGCGCCAAGCCACAGCGCCACCAGAAGGATCGCGCCGGCCACCGAGGCCGCCACGGCAACGAGAAACCGCGTGTCGCGCCTCATTCGCCCCCTTCGAGCAGGGCGCTGACCTTCTGCACCAGGTCGCGGGTGGAGAATGGCTTGGTCATGTAAGCGTTGGCGCCCACGCCCTGTCCCTTGGCGATGTCGGTCTCGCGGCCCTTGGCAGTGAGCATCAGGACGAGCGTGTCCTTGATCGCGTCGTCGGCGCGCAGTTCCTGGCAGACCTCGAAGCCGCTCTTCCTGGGCATCATCACGTCGAGCAGGACCAGTCGCGGACGCTCGCGCCGCAGCACGTCGAGCGCCTCCTGGCCGTCGTGTGCGACCAGCACCTCGTAGCCCTCGCGCTTCATCAGGTACTCGAGCGAGAGCACGATGTTCGGCTCATCGTCGACGATCAGAATCTTGCAGGTCATCGCCGGTCTCCCCGTCCCGAATAGCGCCGGCTATCCGTTCACCCTGGCGCTTTTACCAGACGGCCATTTCAACATAGCAGGTCAGAGGCGCCGCCCGGCTGCGCCATGCGCGCGCAGCCTCCGTGGTGCATAGATGCTCGACGAAGCTTGGGGCATTCGGCAAGTGTTTGCGGCGCTGCCGCACCCTTGGCAGCAGGGGATTGCCAGTCGCGCGGATCGCTTGAGCCGCGCCACCCTGACCCCAGTTCAGGCGGCCGTCCGGCGTCCTCAGGTCTTTCGCGGCGCCGAGGCGGAGTGGGCATGCCGGCCCAAGGCAAAACTGGCGAACAGCTTGCACCAGATCGTGCTGCCGGCAATCGCCGTCCAGGTGTCGTAGTTCAGGACCCCGAGCACGACGCCGAAGATCAGGAACGCGGCGATTCCGCCGGCCAGGAAATTGATGATCAGTTCGTACGGCGCCCATCGCTCGGCGTTGGGCGGCGGTTCGCCGCCCTTGAGCGCAACTTCCGAAAAATCGCGCTTGACGAGGATGCGCCAGGACCTCCGCAGCCAGATGAATGCCATCGGGAACAGGGCGAGAAAGAGCAGCCAGGTCACCGCGACGCTGATATCGAAAACCATGAGCGGCTCCGAATGAAAAAAGGCCCCGCCGGCTTGACCGGCGAGGCCCCGATTGTCGCAAGCCCTGCGCGGGCCGGGATCAGACGTGCGCGCCGTCGACCGCCTTGGCGCCACGCGGGATGCGCACCGCCTCGACCATGTGCTGGATGTGCTCCGGCGGCTCCTTCGTGACCTTGTCGACCAGGAAGGCGACAACGAAGTTGACCACCGCACCGATCGCGCCGAAGGCCTCCGGCGTGATGCCGAAGAAGCTGTTCGGTCCGCCGATGACGTCCAGGTATTCGGTGCCCTTGATGAAGAACAGGCCCTTGTGCGCGAAGACGTAGAACAGCGTGATGAACAGGCCGGAGAGCATGCCGGCCATCGCGCCTTCCTTGTTCATCTTCTTGCTGAAGATGCCCATCATGATCGCCGGGAACAGCGAACTCGCGGCAATACCGAACGCCAGCGCCACCGTGCCCGCCGCGAAGCCCGGTGGGTTCAGACCCAGGTAGCCCGCCACCACGATCGCAATTGCCATCGAGATCTTTCCGGCGAGCAGTTCGCCGCGCTCGCTGATGCCCGGATTGAACACACCCTTGATCAGGTCGTGCGAGACCGCGGCCGAGATCGCCATCAGCAGGCCGGCAGCGGTTGACAGCGCTGCGGCCAGGCCGCCGGCGGCAACCAGTGCGATGACCCAGTTGGGAAGCAGCGCGATCTCCGGGTTGGCCAGCACGATGATGTCGGCGTTGACCGACAACTCGTTGCCCTTCCAGCCGGCTTCTTCCGCCTTCTTCTTGGCTTCGGGGTTCGTCGTCTTGTCGTTGTAGTACTGGATGCGGCCGTCGCCGTTCTTGTCCTCAAAACTCAGCAGGCCGGTCTTTTCCCAGCGCTTCATCCAGTCCGGGCGGGCTGCATACTCGATCGCCGAATCCTTGGCGTACGGGTCGGCGTCCTTCATCACCACGCCAGGGGTGATCGTGCGGATCAGGTTGGTCTTCGCCATGGCCGCCACCGCAGGCGCGGTCGTGTAAAGGATGGCGATGAACACCAGCGCCCAGCCGGCTGACGAACGCGCGGCCTTCACGCTGGGCACCGTGAAGAATCGCATGATCACGTGCGGCAGACCGGCGGTGCCGATCATCAGCGACATCGTGTAGACGAACATGTTCAGCTTGCTGCCCGGTAACGCGGTCGTGTACTTGCCGAAGCCGAGATCGGTGACCACCTGGTCGAGCTTGGCGAGCAGCGAAATGTCGTGGCCCGTCAGACTGGAGCCCAGCCCGAGCTGCGGGATCGGGTTGCCGGTCAGTTGCAGCGAAATGAAGATCGCAGGAATGGTGTACGCGAAGATCAGCACGATGTACTGGGCCACCTGCGTGTAAGTGATGCCTTTCATGCCGCCGAACACCGCATAGGCGAACACGATGCCCATGCCGACGTAGATGCCCACCTCTTTCGAGACACCGAGGA
The DNA here is from genome assembly GCA_024641225.1 of Burkholderiales bacterium. Lineage (GTDB taxonomy): Bacteria > Pseudomonadota > Gammaproteobacteria > Burkholderiales > Burkholderiaceae_F > JADJWR01. The sequence goes on from JAHEDN010000012.1 coordinate 2,652, forward strand.
AGCGGCTGAATGCCACGCCGACGCCGGTCATCTGCCCGATGATGTAGGTCAGCGAGGCGACCAGCAGGCAGACGACGGCCACGGTGCTGGCCGACTTGGAGTAGAAGCGGTCACCGATGAACTGCGGCACGGTGAACTTGCCGAACTTGCGCAGGTACGGCGCAAGCAGCATCGCCAGCAGCACGTAGCCGCCCGTCCATCCCATCAGGAACAGGCCGCCGCCGTAGCCCATGTTGGAGATCAGGCCGGCCATCGAGATGAACGACGCCGCGCTCATCCAGTCGGCCGCGGTCGCCATGCCGTTCATCACGGGATTGACGCCGCTGCCGGCGACGTAGAACTCGCTGGTGGTGCCCGCACGCGACCAGATGGCGATGCCGATATAGAGCGCGAAGCTCGCCCCGACGACGAGATAAATGGTGGTTTGAAGGTCCATGGCGCGCTCCTCAGTCTTCGTGAACGTCGAAGCGACGATCGATGTCACCCATCTTCTTCGCGTAATAGAAGATCAGCGCGATGAATATGTACATGGACCCTTGCTGGGCGAACCAGAAGCCGAGGGGATAGCCGCCGAGCTTGATCGTGTTCAACCAGTCGGCGAACAGGATTCCAGCCCCAAACGAGACCAGGAACCAGATGATCAGGACCCTGGCCAGCAACGCGAGCGTTGCCTTCCAGTAGCCGAGCGAATCGTGATTCATTACGTTGTCTCCCGCGAAAGTTATGTGAGATCCGTGCCGAGCATCGGGCATCGCCTCGCGCACCGGGCGGAGTATCAGAACCGAAACTTACGTCCACCTGACGTGGTCATCGAAAACGAGTAAGTACGAACCGGTACGAAGCCAGGTTCTTGGCATCGGTAGGTCTTGCGTGGATAAGTATTTATACGTGGCCGCCTTCGCCGAGCGTCTCCCTCGGAAATCTCGACACCTTGAACTCCTGGTCCAGCAGACAGAGATCTCGTGCACGTGCATGGACAGGCATGCGCCTGCCCTGCCGTTGCAGTCCGGTCGGCAACAGGCGGCAAGCAACGTGTGCGGCAAAGGTCGCGCGCGCGGTTGCCACGCAACCTGACCCGCAGTGGCGTGCCGGTTGGGCTTCGCCGCCGCTGGACTCATACAATGAGGCGCTAGCCGCGCGGGTTCGGTTTCTTTGACTGCGCGCGGACGCAGCCGGCACGGCCATGGCCGCGGACGGCTCGGCCGACCGAGTGGCCCGGCGATCAAATGCCTCCATCCCTCCCCAACATGGGCGACTCAAGTGGCGCTGCCGCTTTGACTACTTCCCAATCTCCCTCGCAAGCGGCTGTGGCCGCCAAATCGCTGCGCTCGGTGGACCCGCATACGGGTCTGGTCGCGACGCCGGTGCGCGCGCTGCTGCGGCGCGAGCCGGTGACAGTGGCGCCGACGACGTCGATCCGCGACACGGCGGTGCTGATGCGTGAGCAGCGTGTCTCTTCGGTGCTGATCGTCGAGCAGGACCACCTGTTCGGTATCGTCACCGACCGCGATTTGCGCAACCGGGCGATCGCCGACGGCATCGACCCGGGTCATCCGATCATGGACATCGCGACGGTCGCGCCGCTGACCACGGATCTGCGCGCCACGGCCTTCGACGCGCTGCTGCTGATGACGCGCCAGAACGTGCACCACGTGCCGGTGATGGACGGCACGCGCGTGGCCGGCATGATCACGGCCACCGACCTGACCGAACAGCACACCACGTCCGCCGTCTTTCTCGCCGGCGAGATCCACAAGCGGAGCTCGATCGAGGAACTGCAGCAGGCGAGCGCTCGAATCAAGGATTTGCAGCGCAACCTCGATGCGGCCGACGCCACCGCCTATGCGACCGGCCAGGTGATCACCGCGATGACCGACGCCTTGACCACGCGGCTGCTGCAGCTCGCGGAGGCGCAGCTCGGACCGCCCCCGGTCGATTACGCCTGGGTGGCGGCCGGATCGCAGGCGCGCTGCGAGCAGACCGCGAAGAGCGATCAGGACAACTGCATGATTCTCGACGACGCCTACGACGCGGTAAGGCACGGCGAGTACTTCAAAGCCCTGTCGAAGTTCGTGTGCGACGGTCTCGACGCCTGCGGCTACATGTACTGCCCCGGCGAGATGATGGCGATGACCGACACCTGGCGGCAGCCACAGCGTCGCTGGAAGCAGTACTTCCGCGGCTGGATCGACGAGCCGGAGCCCAAGTCGCTGATGCTGACCTGTGTCTTCTTCGACCTTCGGCTCGTTTATGGCCGTGCCTCGCTGCTCGACGAAGTGCGCAGCGACATGCTGCGCCACTCGCAGGGCAACAGCATCTTCCTCGCCTACATGGTCAGCAACGCGCTCAGCCGGCGGCCGCCGCTGAACGTGTTCGGCAGGATCAACCCGGCGCGCAGCGGTGCGAATCGCGGCAAGATCGACCTGAAGCATCTCGGCATCGTGCCGATCGTCGATCTCGCTCGCGTCTATGCGCTGGCCGGAGGGTACCCGGCGGTCAACACCTACGATCGTCTGGAGATTGCGGCACAGAGCCAGGAGGTCAGCGAGCAGAGCGCCCGCGACCTGCGCGACGCGCTCGAGTACCTGGCCGTCACGCGCATCCACCACCAGGTGCGCCAGATCGAAGCCGGCGTGGAGGCGGACAGCTTCCTCGCGCTCGGCGAGCTGTCGAACTTCCAGCGCACGCAGCTTAAGGATGCGTTCCTGGTCGTGCAGACGCTGCAGAACGTGATCGGGCAGCGCCACCAGGCCGGCAGGTTCTGAGCGGCCGGTGTCGATCGCCATGCCGGGGCGGTGATCCGCTGCCGGCGGCACGACGCAGGTCGCGCCAGTTCCCCGGCGACCGGTCCCGCCAGATACGACGGGCCGGTTCCGGGCGTTGACGGCGCGCCCGCCCGCGGCCCGATGCGCGGGCCCTTGAAATGCACCTCGCCAGGCACGAATTAGCGGATGTCAGTGTTGACCGCCGGCCCGGCGACGGGGCGGCGACCCGTAACAACTTAAGGAGGTGACTTGTGATCTACCGATCCCTGTTTCCGCGTGACATCTATTTCGAGTTCGATCGCCTCCAGCGCGATCTGCAGCAGGCTTTCGACGCCTCGCCCAGCATCCGCGGCTTCGGCCGTGGCGGCTACCCCGCGCTGAACGTCGGCGGTACGGCGCAGACGGTGGAGATCTACGCCTTTGCGCCGGGCCTCGACCCGGACAAGATCGACGTGAACATCGACCGCGGCGTGCTGACCATCGAGGGTGAACGCGCTTCGGCGCTGCCGGCGGACGAGAAGTCGGCCGTGCACATCAACGAACGCTTTGCCGGCCGTTTCAGGCGCGTCGTCAGCCTGCCCGACGACACTGACCCGAACGCCGTCAGTGCCGAGTATCGCGATGGCGTGCTGCACCTGAGCATCCGGCGCCGCGAATCCGCGCTGCCGCGCCGCATCGAAATCAAGTGATCCGGAGGTGAAACCATGACCAACGCCGCCAACAAGCCCGACAACGATCACCGCGACGCCGTGCTGCCGCCGGTGGACGTGATCGAGGATGCCACCGGCATCACGCTGTTTGCCGACCTGCCGGGCGTTTCCAAAGAGCAGCTGAACCTGCGCGTCGAGGCCGACACGCTGACGATCGAGGGCGACGTCGGCCTGACTGCTCCGGAGGGCCTGCAGGCGAGCCACGCCGAAGTGCAGGTGCCGCGCTTCCGCCGGGTCTTCACGCTGAGCAAGGAACTCGACCCCGAGAAGATCGCGGCCGAGATGGCCCATGGCGTGCTCAGGCTGCGCATTCCGAAGGCTGAACACGCACAGCCGCGCAAGGTGCAGATCCGGGTGAACTGAGCCAGGCCGCGCGCTCGCGGCGGGGCGACTTAGTCCCGCCGCGGGGACAGCGCGCCCCAAATCACGCACAGTCCGCCCATCACCGCGAGCAACAGCGAGCCGATCGCCAGCAGCACGCCGACCGGATTGCTCTGGCTGGCGGTCATCTCGCGCACTGACTGGCCGAGCAGGGCGGAGAAGATCGCAGCCGTGAGGCCCAGCGCAAATGCACCGGCGAGCGCCAGTGCGCCGAGCCTGACCGACACCGGGCGCTTCGCGAGCAGCATGGCGATAAAGGCGGCTGCGCCGAGGGCGGCACCCAGCGCGAGCAGGCCGAGATCGAGAACGTAGACGAGCGCAGCGGCAACGAGGAAGGGCGAGGCAATCCGCCAGCGGGCCGTCATCGGCATCACGCGGGGCGCCGCCGCCGCCGTGCCACCCAGGCGCGGCGCAGGTGGATGTTCCACAGCACGCGGACAACCACGTACCCGGCAGCGGCGAGCAGGCAGGCAAGCAGGAAAACGCCAAGCGCCAGTGGTGCGCCGAGACCCATGGCCCATTTGCCGAGCGCTTCGATCGAAGCCATCTGCGCCGACCAGTCCCAGTCCGGCGGCGGGGCGGGCGGCGGGCCCCCGGTCGCGCCCATCACCAGGCTGCCGATCTTGTAGGCCGCCAGGTACAGCGGCACGATCGTGAGCGGGTTCGTGTAAAGGGTGGTCACCAGCGCCGCGGGCAGATTCACTCGAAACAGCACGGCGGCGACGCCGGCGCCGAGCATCTGCAGCGGCCCGGGGATGAGCCCGCAGAACATGCCCACGGCGACGCCGCCGGCGGCCGAGCGCCGGTTCAGGTGCCACAGCGCCGGGTGGAACAGCGCGTCGCCGAACAGGTGCAACGCGCGCACCTGGCGTACCTTCTCGACGCTGGGCATGTAGCGCTTGAAGAACTTCCGCGGCATGTGTCGAATTGTAGGCAGCCGCGCTGCCCGTGCTTACTTACACTGATCCGGGGGAAAACGCCGCGATGTGGATCGACACCCACTGCCACCTGGACGCCGATGCGTTCGATGCCGACCGTGATGCGGTGCTGGCGCGGGCGCGCGAAAGCGGCGTGTCGATGATGGTGATTCCGGCGGTCGAGGTCGCGGCCTTCGGCGCCGTGGCGCAACTGGCGCAGCGCTATGGCTATGCGTACGCGCTGGGCATCCACCCCTTGTACACGCCCCAGGCGTCCGACGACGACATCGCGCGGCTGCGCGAAGCGCTGGGCGCGGCAGCCGACGATCCGCGGCTGGTGGCCGTTGGCGAGATCGGCCTCGACTACGCGGTCGAGGGCGTCGATCGCGAGCGGCAGGAATGGTTCTATGCCCAGCAGCTGAAGCTGGCGCGCGAGCATCGGCTGCCGGTGATCCTGCACGTTCGCCGGTCGGCCGACGGACTGCTCAAGTACCTCAACCGGCACGAGGTCATCGGCGGCATCGCGCATGCCTTCAACGGCAGCGAGGACCAGGCACTGCGCATGATCGCGCGCGGCCTGCGGCTCGGCTACGGCGGCGCGATGACCTACGACGGCTCGCTGCGCATCCGGCAACTGGCGGCCACGCTGCCCGACGACGCCTGGGTCCTGGAGACCGACGCGCCCGACATTCCGCCGCAGTGGCGGCGCAAGGCCGGCGTCGCGCTGCGCAACGAACCGGGCGACCTGCCCGCGATGGCGCAGGTGATGGCGCAGCTGCGCGGAGTTCGGCTCGACGAGGTGGCACGGATCAACCGCCGCAACGCCTGCGCTGCGTTGCCACGGCTGGCGGCGTTGCTCGACGCCAGCGCCTGAAATGCTGCCCGCCACGCTGGCCGCGTTCGTCGCCGGCGTGTTCCTGCTGCAGCAGCAGGCCAGTTTGCCCGGCAGGCCGGTGCTGGTCGCGCTGGCGCTGGCGGCGGCCGCCTTCGGCGCGCTGGCGCTGCGCGTCCGACTGCAGCAAAGGAGTGACGGTGCGCGCTTTGCCGCGCTGGTGCTGCTGGCGGCTGCTTTCGCGGCGGGTTTCAGCTATGCGGGCTGGCGTGCACATGGGCGGCTGGAGGTGGCGATGGCGCCTGCCGACGAAGGACGCGACCTCGAAATCGTCGGCCTCGTGGCCGGATTGCCGGCGGCAATGGATCGCGGTGTGCGCTTCGAGTTCGTCGTGGAGCAGGTCGTCAGCGCCGGGGTTGCGGTTCCACCGCGGCTTTCGCTGGCGTGGTATGCGGCCGATGCTGCCGTGGCGCCCGGCGAGCGATGGGCGTTCACGGTGCGCCTGCGCCGGCCGCACGGCACGTTCAACCCGGGCGGCTTCGACCTCGAAGGGTGGCTGTTCGAACGCAACCTGCGCGCCGGCGGTTACGTTCGCGACCGGCCCGCACCGCAGCGGCTCGCGCCGATGGCCTGGTCGGTAGGCGCCGCGGTCGACCGTGCGCGCGCCGAACTGCGATCGCGGCTGCAGGCGCTGACCGGCGGAGAACGGTTCGGCGGGGTGCTGATCGCGCTGGTGCTGGGTGATCAGCGAGCGATCGCCGAAGCCGACTGGATCCTCTTCAACCGCACCGGCATCTCGCACCTGGTCAGCATTTCGGGCCTGCACATCACGATGATTTCGGGACTGGTGGCGCTGCTCGCGAGCGGCCTGTGGCGCCGCTCGCCGCGTACGCTGTCCGTGGCACCCGCGCAGAGTGCCGCAGCGGTGACCGCAGTGGTCACGGCCCTCGGCTACTGCCTGCTCGCCGGCTGGGGCGTGCCGGCGCAGCGCACGTTTTTCATGCTGCTCGTCGTCGCAACCGCTGCGTGGTTGCGCATCGGTGCGCGGCCGGCGACGACACTGGCACTCGCCGCGGCGGCGGTCTGCCTGCTGGATCCGTGGGCGGTCATTGCGCCGGGTTTCTGGCTGTCGTTCGGCGCGGTGGCGGCGATCCTGTTCACGGTGTCCGGACGCCCGGCCGCGAACGCGCCGGGTTGGCGGGCGCGGCTGCGCGCGGCCGGGCGCGTTCAGCTGGCCGTGACGTTGGCCCTGCTGCCGCTGACCGCCGCGCTGTTCCAGCAAATTTCCGTAGTGTCGATCGCCGCCAACGCCGTCGCGATTCCCCTCGTGAGCCTGCTCGTTACGCCGCTGGCGCTTGTTGCGGGGTTGCTGGTCCTCCTGCCCGATCCGCTGGCGTCGCTTGCGGTGCCCTGCCTGACCCTCGCGAACGCGCTGCTGATCGCCCTGCACGCGTTCCTCGGCGTGCTCACGGCGCCGTCGTGGGCCAGCCTGCCACTGCCCGCGCCGCCATGGTGGACGCTGGCGCTAGCGCTCGCCGGCGTGGGGTGGCTGCTGGCGCCGCCAGGCTGGCCGCTGCGCTGGAGCGGCAGCTTCTGGCTGCTGCCGATGCTGCTGTGGCCGGCGGAGCGGCCGCGTGACGGCGAAGTGTGGGTCACGGCGCTCGATGTCGGGCAGGGCGCCGCGATCCTGGTCGAATCGCATACGCACACGCTGCTGTACGACGCCGGGCCTCGCTTTTCGGGTACCGCCGATGCCGGCGGGCGCATCGTGCTGCCGTATCTGCGCTGGCGCGGCATCGATGCGATCGATCTGCTGGCCGTGTCGCACCTGGACAGCGATCACTCGGGCGGCGCGGCGTCGATCCTCGCGGGCACGCGCGTGGCGGCGGTGATCACTTCGATCGATCCGCTGAACCCTTCGCTGCGCGGCGCGGGTGCCGTCAGGCGCTGCGAAGCCGGCCAGCGCTTCGACATCGGCGCGCTGCGCGTCGATGTGTTGCGGCCGCTCGCGGCGGATTACGCGCAATCGCGCTTGCCGAGCAACGCCGCCAGTTGCGTGTTGCGCGTCAAGCTGGGACCGCACCGGCTGCTGCTCACGGGCGACATGCCGGCGCGCGAGGAGGCCGAACTTGTCGCCCGTGAAGTCGCGCTGAAGGTCGACTGGCTGTCGGTGCCCCACCACGGCAGCCGCAGTTCGTCGAGCGAGGCGCTGCTCGAAGCAACCCGTCCGGCCTGGGCCAGCGTGCAGGCCGGCTACCGCAATCGGTTCGGCCACCCGGACCCGCAGGTCGTGTCCCGCTACGTGGCACGGGGCGTGCATGTGGTGCGTAGCGATGAAGCAGGCGCGGCACAATGGCGGTTCCGGAGCGGCGGCGCGGTCGAACTGCACCGCTGGCGTGCATCGGCGCACCGTTACTGGAACGACCGGCCCGGCGCTGGTGCAATCCTGCAGGCTCCGGTACCGGATATCGACGGGTGGCCCGATCCGGGCGCGTCGCTCGCCGAGCCCGATCGCCCGTTCTGAGGCCGCCCGCGGCGGCTCGTTAGACTCGCTGCCTCTGTCCCCTCTTCATTAGCTGCCCTCGATGACCGCCGCCTTCGACGAGATGTTCACGCCCGCGGGGGCAACCCGGCCGCACTATCGCGGCTACGACTCGTGGCTGCATGGTCAGAGCCCGGAGACGATGTCCAACAAGCGTGCCGAGGCCGACCTCGTGTTTCGTCGCGTTGGCATCACGTTCGCCGTTTACGGCGAAGCAGCCGGAACGGAGCGGCTGATTCCGTTCGATGTGATCCCGCGCGTGATCCCGGCGGACGAATGGCAGCAGCTCGAGGAAGGGCTGCGCCAGCGCGTGCGCGCGCTGAACATGTTCCTGCACGACATCTACCACGGCCAGGACATCATCCGGGCGGGAAAAGTGCCGGCCGACCAGGTGTTCAAGAACCAGCAGTACCGCCCCGAGATGCACGGCATCGATGTTGCCGGCGGCATCTATGCGCACGTCGCCGGCATCGACATTGTCCGAGCCGGCGAGGGGGAGTACTACGTGCTGGAGGACAACCTGCGCGTGCCCAGCGGCGTGTCGTACATGCTCGAGAACCGCAAGATGATGATGCGGCTGTTTCCGGAGCTGTTCGCGCGCAACAAGGTGGCGCCGGTCGCCCACTATCCGGACGAGCTGCTGGAGAACCTGCGCTCGGTGGCGCCGAACGGCGTTGCCGATCCGCTGGTCGTCGTGCTCACGCCGGGCATCTACAACTCGGCGTACTTCGAGCACGCCTTCCTGGCACAGCAGATGGGCGTGGAACTGGTCGAGGGCCAGGACCTGTTCGTGCAGGGCGATGCGGTGTTCATGCGCACCACTCGCGGGCCGCAGCGGGTCGACGTAATCTACCGCCGCGTCGACGACGACTTTCTCGATCCGCTCGTGTTCCGGCCCGATTCGACGCTCGGCGTGCCGGGGCTGCTCGCCGCCTACCGTGCCGGGCGGGTGACGCTGGCCAATGCCATCGGCACCGGCATCGCCGACGACAAGTCGATCTACCCGTACGTGCCGGACATGATCGAGTTCTATCTCGGCCAAAGACCGCTGCTGGCCAACGTGCCGACCTACAAGTGCCGCAACCGCGACGAGATGGAGCAGGCGCTGGCGCGGCTGCCGGAACTGGTGGTCAAGGAGGTGCACAACGCGGGCGGCTACGGCATGCTGGTCGGGCCGGCGGCCACGAAGAACGAGATCGAGGAGTTCCGCGAGAAAGTGCGCCGCGATCCGGCCAACTTCATCGCGCAGCCGACGCTGGCGCTGTCGACCTGCCCAACCTACGTCGAATCCGGGATCGCGCCACGCCACATCGACCTGCGTCCGTACGTGCTGTCGGGCAGGGAGATTTCGATCGTTCCGGGCGGACTGACCCGCGTCGCGCTGCGCGAGGGCTCGCTGGTGGTCAATTCGTCGCAGGGCGGCGGCACCAAGGACACCTGGGTGCTGGAGAGATAGATGCTCAGCCGCACGGCCGATCACCTCTTCTGGATGGCCCGATATATCGAACGGGCCGAGAACACGGCGCGCATGCTCGACGTCAACATGTCCACGTCGCTGCTGCCGCAGTCGGCCGAGGAGGCCGAGCGCGGGTGGCGGGCGATGCTGGGCATCTCCGAACTGCAGCCGGCCTTCGATGCCAAGTACCCGTTGCTCAACGCGCGCGACGTGCTTGACTTCATGGTGCGCGACCCGACAAATTCTTCGTCGATCTACTCGTGCATGCAGGCGGCACGCGAGAACGCCCGCGCGGTGCGCGGCTCGCTGACGACCGAGGTATGGGAAGTCAACAACGACACGTGGCTGCAGCTGCAGAAGCGGCTCAGCGAGCAGGCGCTGGAGCGCGACCCGCAGCACCTGTTCGAGTGGGTCAAGTACCGTTCCCACGTCTCGCGCGGCGTGACGATCGGCACGATGCTCAAGGACGAGGCGTTCTTCTTCATCCGGCTGGGGACCTTTCTGGAACGCGCCGACAACGCGGCGCGGATCCTTGACGTGAAGTTCCACGACGGCGGCGACGCGCCGCCGCCGTTGCCGACCGAGCGCGGCAATGGCAATGGCAATGGCGCCGGCGTCCAGCGCGATTTCTACTACTGGGCGGCGGTGCTGCGCTCCGTATCGGCGTTCGAGATCTATCGCAAGGTCTACCGCGACGTGATCACGCCGGAGCGGGTCGCCGAATTGCTGATCCTGCGCGGCGACATGCCGCGCTCGCTCGCCGCCTGTGTCAACGAGGTGTGCCTGAACCTCGAGATGGTGCGCAACAGCCGCTCGGGCGAAACCGAGCGGCGGGCCGGACTGCTGCGCGCCGAACTTCGCTACGGAAGGATCGATGACATCCTGCACCAGGGCCTGCACGCCTACCTGACCGGCTTCCTCGAGCGCATCGCCGACCTCGGCGGCCGCATCAGCCAGGACTTCCTGGTACCGCTGGCGGCCAGCTGAGCGCCGGCTCCTCCGTAGAATCCGGCCTCCTCAGAGTCCTGCGAAGCGAGCAATGACCTACTGCGTGGCAATGCGGCTCAACGCCGGCCTGGTGTTCCTGTCGGACTCGCGCACCAACGCCGGGGTCGACCAGATCTCGACCTTTCGCAAGATGACGGTGTTCGAGCACCCCGGCGAGCGGCTGATAGTGCTGCTGTCCGCAGGCAACCTGGCGATCACGCAGGCCGTGCGGCAGCTCGTCTGCGAGCGCACCGGGCCGCACGACGACAGCGTGTGGAACGCCAAGACCATGTTCGAGGCGGTACGCGTCGTCGGCGAGGCGGTGCGCGAGGTGCGCATTCGCGATGCAGCGGCGCTGAAGGACGCCAGCATCGAGTTCAACTGCAACTTCGTGCTCGGCGGGCAGATCCGCGGCGAGCAGATGCGGCTGTTCCATGTTTACGCTGCCGGAAACTTCATCGAGGCCACGCCCGAGAACCCGTACTTCCAGATCGGCGAGGCGAAGTACGGCAAGCCGATCATCGACCGCGTGGTCAACCCGGCGACCGGGCTCGATGAAGCGGCGAAGTGCGCGCTGATCTCGATGGACTCCACGCTGCGCTCGAACATTTCCGTCGGACTGCCACTCGACCTGCTGGTCTACGAGACCGATGCGCTGCGGGTCACGCGTTTCGTGCAGATCGACGACGCCAACCAGTACATGCAGATGATCCGCAATACCTGGGGCACGCGGCTGAAGCAGGTGTTCCAGGAGATCCCCGATCCCACCTGGCGCGATGCCAACGCCGCGCCGGGCGCGCCGCGGCTGGAAACGGAACTGACCCACCCGGTGCGCGCGCCTCTGCCGGCAAGCGTCGAGCTCGATGTGAACCCCGAGACCGGCCACGTGCAGCTGGTTGCGCAGGGCGCCGATTCGCGCCCGCCACGCTGACGCGATGCAGGCCGGCGGCATGGCGCCAGCGGCCGCAGGCACGCCGATTGCATATCCGTGGCGGGCGTGGCGATCGCGCCGCCCTCCTTTCCCGTCCGTCGAGAGTCCATCGTGTCGATCCACGTCGCGCTGAACCATGTCACCGAATACCGCTACGACCGCCGCGTCGGCCTGTCGCCCCAGGTGGTGCGGCTGCGCCCGGCGCCGCACAGCCGTACGCCGATCCTGTCGTACTCGCTGGCGATCGAACCGGGCGAGCACTTCATCAACTGGCAGCAGGACCCGTTCGCCAACTATCTGGCGCGGCTGGTGTTCCCGGAAAAGACCGAGCGATTCCGGGTCACGGTCGACCTCGTCGCCGAGATGTCGGTCTACAACCCGTTCGATTTTTTTCTCGAACCAGCGGCCGAGAAGTATCCGTTCAGCTACGAGGCATCGCTGCACCACGACCTGGCACCGTACCTGGCGCGCGATGCGCTGACGCCCCGATTGCGCGACTTCCTGCAGTCGATCGACGCTTCCGAGCAGCGCACGATCGACTTCCTGGTGTCGCTGAACCAGCAACTGCAGCGCGAGATCCGCTACCTGATCCGCATGGAGCCCGGCGTGCAGACGCCGGAGCAGACGCTGGCGCTTGCCGCCGGCTCATGCCGCGACACCGGATGGCTGCTGGTGCAGGCCCTGCGCCACATGGGGCTGGCGGCGCGTTTCGTCTCCGGCTATCTGATCCAGCTCAAACCCGACATGAAGTCCCTCGACGGCCCGTCTGGCGCGGAGCACGACTTCACCGACCTGCACGCCTGGTGCGAGGTGTACCTGCCGGGCGCCGGCTGGATCGGGCTGGATCCGACCTCGGGGCTGCTGGCCGGCGAAGGGCACATCCCGGTGGCCTGTACGCCCGAGCCGTCGAGCGCGGCGCCGGTCAGCGGCGAGATCGACGAGTGCGAGGTCGAGTTCTCGCACGCGATGAAGGTGACGCGAATTTTCGAATCGCCGCGCGTGACCAAGCCGTATACGGACCAGCAGTGGGCGCAGATCGTCGCCGTCGGTCAGAAAGTCGACGCGAGCCTCCGTGACGGCGACGTGCGGCTGACGATGGGCGGCGAGCCGACCTTCGTGTCGGTCGACGACCGCGATGGTGCTGAGTGGAACACCGCGGCGCTTGGGCCGACCAAACGCGGCCATGCCTCGGAACTCGTGCAGCGGCTGCGCGAAAGGTACGGTCGCGGCGGGTTCCTGCACTTCGGCCAGGGGAAGTGGTATCCGGGCGAGCAGCTACCGCGCTGGGCGCTGTCCGTGTTCTGGCGCGCCGACGGCGAACCGTGCTGGAACGATCCGTCGCGCTTCACCGACGAGCGCGAGCCGACCTCGTACACGGTGCGTGACGGGCGGCGATTTATCGAGGGACTGACGAAGAGGCTCGGGCTGGAGAAGAAGTTCATCCAGACCGGGTTCGAGGACACCTGGTACTACCTGTGGCGCGAACGTCGGCTGCCGGTCAACGTCGATCCGTTCGAATCGAAGCTCGAAGACGAACTCGAGCGCGCGCGGTTGCGGCGCGTGTTCGACCAGGGACTCGACAGCGAAGTCGGCTACGTGCTGCCCCTGGCGCGCGAATCGCGCGCCGGCCTGGCCGGCCCCGTGTGGGTCGCCGGCTCATGGCTCTTCCGCGACCAGCGGATGTACCTGATCCCCGGCGATTCGCCGATGGGCTACCGCTTGCCGCTCGACGCTCTGCCCTGGGTGTCGAAGGGCGATTATCCGTACCTGCACGAGCACGATCCGTTCGCGCACCGCGCGCCGTTGCCGTTGCACGCCGATATTCGCGCGCATTACGCGCCGCATGCGGCCGGCGGCGGATTCGCCGAAGGCGGCGCGGTGGCGATGCAGGCCGGTTTCGAGGGCGCCACGGCAGCGATGCCGGGCGAAGGCGCCGGCCCAGGCGTGGCCAGGGCCTCGGAGGCCGAGCATGCGCGCGTTCCGGCGCGCTTCGAGTCCGCCCATTGGGTCACGCGCACCGCGCTGTGCGTCGAGGTGCGCAGCGGCGTGCTGTACGTGTTCATGCCGCCGCTCGCGCAAATGGGCGATTACCTCGACCTGCTTGCCGCGGTGGAGGCGACTGCCGCCGACCTCGACATGAAGCTGGTGCTCGAGGGCTATCCGCCGCCACGCGACCCGCGCCTGACGATGCTGCAGGTCACGCCGGATCCGGGCGTGATCGAGGTCAACATCCACCCGGCGCACGACTGGGACGAACTGGTGGACCACACCGAGTTCCTGTACGACGCGGCGTTCAGGACGCGGCTGTCGACCGAGAAGTTCATGCTCGACGGGCGTCATACCGGCACCGGCGGCGGCAACCATTTCGTGCTCGGCGGGGCGACTCCGGCGGACTCGCCTTTCCTGCGCCGGCCCGACCTGCTCGGAAGCCTGATCGCGTACTGGCACAACCACCCGTCGCTGTCGTACCTGTTCTCGGGGCTGTTCATCGGGCCCACGAGCCAGGCGCCGCGGGTGGACGAGGCGCGCAACGACCAGCTATACGAACTGGAGATCGCGCTGCGCGAGCTGTCGCGCCATCGAGACAGGGACGGCGGTCGGCACGGAGACGATGCGCCGCCCTGGCTGGTCGACCGTGCGCTGCGCAACATCCTGATCGACGTCACCGGCAATACCCACCGCGCCGAATTCTGCATCGACAAGCTGTACTCGCCCGACGGGCCGAACGGCCGGCTCGGCCTGCTCGAGCTGCGCGCCTTCGAGATGCCGCCGCACGCGCGCATGAGCCTGGCGCAGCAGCTGCTGCTGCGCGCGCTGGTCGCCCGCTTCTGGCACAGCCCGTACACCGAGCGGCTGACGCGCTGGGGCACCGAGTTGCACGATCGCTTCCTGCTGCCGACTTTCGTCTGGATGGACTTCGAGGACGTGCTCGGCGA
>JAHEDN010000274.1 GCA_024641225.1 Burkholderiales bacterium
CGATCCAGCCGGCGATCGCGGCCAGCATCCAGTCGATCGCCAGCCAGTCGGTTGGTGCGGCCACGGCAGCGATCTCCGCCTAGCGGCCGGGCTTCTTGCGTGCCGCGGCGGTCAGCCAGGCCGGCAGCGGACGGCTGCCGGCGTGCTCGATGATGTATTCGCGGATCAGCTGCCGCACTACCTGCGATGGTGTCAGGTCCTGCGCCGCGCAGATCTCCTCGAACATCGCCTTCTTGCGCGGGTCGAGCAGCAGCGTCAGGCGGGCGGTCTTGCTTTCGGTCTTGGCGGGCATCGGTCGGTGCAGCGTGTGAACCGAATGTTAATCGCATGTGCATCAGACGCAAATCGAGGCGCACCGTGCCGGCTGCGCCCGGCGCCGCGTCGGCCAAGCGCAGCACGCGCCTGGCGAAAGCGCTGCGGGCCGTTCAGCGGGGCGTATGGCGGCGGCGCCACCACCAGACGGCTGCGCCGATTCCGGCGAGCGCGAGCACGAGCCAGTGCTCGATGTGGCGCAGGTCGCCGAGGACGGCTTCGACGAGCTGGCCGAAGGACCACCCCAGCACAGCGACGATCGTCGCCCAGAGTGCCGCGCCGATCGCGTTGAACGCCACGAAGCGCCAGGCGGACAGCCGCGCCGTGCCGATCAGGATCGGCCCGGCGATGCGCAGGCCGTAGGCGAAGCGGGTGCCGATGATCATCCACTGGTGATGACGCTCGATCAGCGCGTGTACGCGCTGCGCGCGCGCGGCGACCGACGGCCAGCGCTGCAGCACCGCCTCGCCGTGGCGGCGACCGAGCCAGAAGAAGAACTGGTCGCCGGCGAACGCGGCTAGCGCCGCGACCGCGATCACCTCGGGCAGCCCCAGATAGCCGCGATGCGCGGCAAACCCGGCCAGTGCGAGCACGGTCTCGCCTTCGAGCAGGCAGCCGGCCGCGACGGCCCAGTAGCCGTAGGTCGCGATCAGGTTTCCGGGGTCCACGGCGCGACGCCGGATCAGTCAATGACGGGGGGCGAGGCGCCGACGGTGGACTGTCCGCAGCACAGCGGCAGACGTTGCCCTGGTGTCCGTCGGTGCCGATCCCGCAGTGCTGGCGCCTGGGCGCTGTGCCCGTCCGGCGCGGATCACTTCACCCGCATGCCCGGCTGTGCGCCAGCGTGCGGCTCGAGCAGGAATATGCCGGGGTGCTTCTTCTCGTCGGCGTGGCTGGCGGCGAGCACCATCCCTTCGCTCACGCCGAACTTCATCTTGCGCGGTGCGAGGTTGGCGACCATCACCGTAAGCTTGCCGACCAGCGCCTCGGGCCGGTAGGCGGACTTGATGCCGGCGAACACGGTGCGGTGCCGGCCTTCGCCGGCATCCAGCGTCAGCTTCAGCAGCTTGTCGCTGCCTTCGATGGCCTCGGCGTTGACGATCTTCGCCACGCGCAGGTCGAGCCTGGCGAAATCGTCGATGGTGACGGTCTCGCCGACCGGCTGGCCGCCGGGCATCGTCTTCTCCTCCACCGCGGCCGGCGGCTCGAACAAAGCGTCGAGCTGCTTCGCTTCGACGCGCGTCATCAGGTGCTTGTACGGCGCAATGCTTTCCAGCGGCGAGCGCAGGTCGGCCCACGTGAAGGGCCGCTGCAGCCCGAACAGTTCGCGGGCCACGCGTTCGGCGGTGACCGGCAGCACCGGCGACAGGTAGATCGTCAGCGCGCGGAAGCAGCGCATCACGTCGCTGCACACCGCGTGCAGCAGTTCGCGCTGCGCCGGGTCCTTGGCCAGTTCCCACGGCTTGTGCTTGTCGAAGTGCTCGTTGGCGAAATCGGCGATGCGCATGATTTCGCGCAGCGCCTTGCCGTACTCGCGCCCTTCGAAGTACGCCGCGATGTCGTCGGCCGAGGCCAGCGCCACGGCCAGGCTGCCCGCCGGCGCTCCCGACGGGTCGGCCGAGGCGGCCAGGCGGCCGTCGAACTGGCGCACCAGGAAACTCGCTGCGCGGCTGGCGATGTTGACGTACTTGCCGACCAGGTCGCTGTTGACGCGGGCGATGAAGTCGTCCGGGTTGAAGTCGATGTCCTCGACGTGCGCATTGAGCTTGGCCGCCACGTAATAGCGGAACCATTCCGGATTCATGCCCAGCTGCAGGTAGCGCAGCGGATCGATGCCGGTACCGCGGCTCTTGCTCATCTTCTCGCCGCTGACCGTGATGAAGCCGTGCACGAAGACGTTGTCGGGCACCTTGCGGCCGGAGAAGTGCAGCATCGCCGGCCAGAACAGCGTGTGGAAGTAGACGATGTCCTTGCCGATGAAATGCACCTGCTCGACTTCGGGCGAGCCGATGAATTCCTCGTAGCTGCGCCCCTCGCCGCGCGCGAGCGCCTTGCCGCTGTCGAAGTAGCTCTTCAGCGAGGCCAGGTAGCCGATCGGCGCGTCGAGCCAGACGTAGAAGAACTTGTCGGCGGTGTCCGGGATCGGGATGCCGAAGTACGGCGCGTCGCGCGAAATGTCCCAGTCGGCCAGTCCCCTGCCGCCCTCGCCAAGCCATTCCTGCGTCTTGGCGTAGACCTCGGGCTGCAGGTGCGGCTCGCCGTGGCGGTTTCGGCCGGCCGTCCAGCCCTTCAGGAAGTCGACGCAGCGCGCATCGGAGAGGCGGAAGAAATAGTGCTCGGAGGTACGCAGCTCCGGTCGCGCTCCGGTCAGTACCGAATACGGGTCCTTCAGGTCGGTCGGCGCGTAGGTGGTACCGCAGACCTCGCAGTTGTCGCCATATTGGTCCTTGGCGCCGCACTTCGGGCACGTGCCCTTGATGTAGCGGTCGGGCAGGAACATGCCCTTCACCGGGTCGTAGAACTGCTCGATGGTGCGGATCTCGATCAGCTCGTTGGCGCGCAGCGCCCGGTAGATCGACTGCGAGAGCTCGACGTTCTCCGGCGATTCGGTCGTGTGCCAGTGGTCGAAGCCGATGTGGAAGCCGTCGAGATACTGCTGGCGCGCCGCCTGCATCTCGCCGATGAACTGCTGCGGAGTCTTGCCGGCCTTTTCCGCCGCGATCATGATCGGCGCGCCGTGCGCGTCCTCGGCGCAGACGAAGTGCGCCGCGTTGCCGAGCAGCCGCTGGAAGCGCACCCAGACGTCGGCCTGGATGTACTCCATGATGTGGCCGATGTGCGGCTTGCCGTTCGCGTACGGCAGGGCGGTGGTGACGAACAGTTGGCGCGGCATTCGCGCATTCTAGGACGTGGGTCTGCCTTGCCGTCGGTGCGCCTCGGCTGACCTGCGCTGTGCGCTGGCGCCGCGGCGAGGCCGAGTAACCGGGGCCCGCGCGCGGACATCGGCCGCGCGCGCCCGCTAGACTTCGGTCCCTTTGAAGCGAGAAGCCTCATGCCCGATCCCATTACCGATACCGCGCTGCTCGAGCAGCTGAAGACCGTCATCGATCCGAACACCGGCAAGGACTTCGTTTCCACCCGCCAGCTCAGGAACCTGAAGATCGACGGCTCATCGGTCACCTTCGACGTCGAGCTCGGTTATCCGGCGAAGAGCCAGATCGACGGGCTGCGCGCGGCGCTCATCGCCGCGGCGCGCCGCGTTTCCGGGGTCGACAACGTCAGCGCCAATGTGACGGTGAAGATCGTCGCCCACACCGTGCAGCGCGGGCTGAAGGTCCTGCCGAACGTCAAGAACATCATTGCCGTGTCCTCGGGCAAGGGCGGCGTCGGCAAGAGCACGGTGGCCGTGAACCTGGCGCTCGCGCTGGCCGCCGAAGGTGCGAGCGTCGGCATGCTCGATGCCGACATCTACGGGCCCAGCCAGCCGCTGATGCTGGGTCTTTCCGGACAGCCCGAGAGCACCGACGGCAACACGCTCGAGCCGCTGGTCGGCCACGGCATCCAGACGATCTCGATCGGGTTCCTGGTCGATCCTGACCAGCCGATGATCTGGCGCGGCCCGATGGTGACCCAGGCCCTGCAGCAGCTGCTGACGCAGACCAACTGGAAAGACCTCGACTACCTGGTGGTCGACATGCCGCCGGGCACCGGCGACATCGCGCTGACGCTGTCGCAGCAGGTGCCGGTCACCGGCGCGGTGATCGTCACCACGCCACAGGACATCGCACTGATCGACGCCCGCAAGGGATTCAAGATGTTCGAGAAGGTCGGCGTTCCGATCGTCGGTCTGGTCGAGAACATGGCGATCCACGTGTGCAGCAAGTGCGGCCACGCCGAGCACATCTTTGGCACCGGCGGCGCGCAGAAGATGGCGGCCGACTTCGGCGTCGAGGTGATCGGCTCGCTGCCGCTCGACATCCGCATCCGCGAGCAGGCCGACTCGGGCCGGCCGACCGTGGTGGCCGAGCCCGACAGCGACATTGCCGACGCCTACAGGGCCATCGCGCGCAAGGTGGCGGTGAGCGTCGCCGGCAAGGCGAAGGACCTGTCGCTCAAGATGCCGGCGATAAAGGTCCAGAACACCTGAGCCGCATGACCGCCTGCATCGTCGGCACCATCACGGTCCGCGATGAGGCGCTCTGGGCGCAGTACGTCGCGGGCGTGGCGGAGACCTTCCGTCTCTATGACGGCGAGGTGATGCTGCGCGCCGCGGCGGCGCTGCCGCTCGCCGGACGTGCGCACGGTGAAC
>JAHEDN010000275.1:0-3918 GCA_024641225.1 Burkholderiales bacterium
GCGGCGGGGAATTCGAAGAGCTGACCGACCGCGAGCGGCAGGTGCTCGACCTGATTGCTCGTGGCCTCGACAACGACGAGATCGCGCTGACGCTGAAGCTCAGTGCCAAGACGGTCGGCAACCACATCACCCACATCTTCGCCAAAGCTGGCCTCAGTACCCGCGCACAGGCGATCGTTCGCGCGCGCGACGCTGGTTATGGAAGGCCCCGGCCAATGCACTGAATGGCCGCGCCTGGGGGCTGTGCCCCAGTAGCGCCGCCGAGTGCGTGGCGAATTGGGGCCGTGCCCTCAAGACAAGCAGCTGCTCGTGGCGCTCTAATGTCCGTCGCCGATGCGCTCATCTAGGAGGAACACAGGCGTGAGGAAATGGAACGCCTTGGCTGCCCTTGCACTGCTGGCCGCGGGGGCCGCACTTGCGGCAGAGACTCCGTACCCGAACCGGCCCATCCATTTCGTCGTTGGGGGCGCCCCGGGCAGCGCACCGGACATCCGGGCCAGAGTCATCGCGCCGAAGCTCGCACAGGCGCTGGGCCAGCCGGTGGTGGTTGAA
Organism: Burkholderiales bacterium; assembly: GCA_024641225.1. Classification (GTDB taxonomy): domain Bacteria; phylum Pseudomonadota; class Gammaproteobacteria; order Burkholderiales; family Burkholderiaceae_F; genus JADJWR01. Next base: position 553 of record JAHEDN010000275.1, read on the forward strand.
AACCGAGCCGGGGCGGGGGGCAACATCGCGGCACGCGAGGTGGCGCGCAGCGCTCCCGACGGCTACACGATCATCATGAACGGGAGTCTGCTGTTGATGGCCGACGTGCTGACGCCCGACCCGTCCTTCGCTGGCATGCGTGCCTTCGCGCCGGTGACGTTCGTGGCAGGCGCTCCGCTGATCTTCGCCGCGAGCGCGACCCTGCCGGTGCGCACGCTTGCCGACGTGATTGAGATGGCGCGTGCGGCGCCGGGGCGCGTCAGTTACTCGTCGGTGGGGCCTGGCAGCCTTCAGCAGTTCGTCGGCGCCTCGCTCGAGCAGGCGGCGGGCGTCTCGATGCTTGAAGTCCCCTACAAGTCGCAGGCGCTGGAGGTCCCCGACCTGATCTCGGGTCAGATTGCCACTTCGTTCGCGTACTACCCGGTGTTGGCAGCCCACCTCAAGTCCGGTCGCGTGCGGGCGCTCGCGGTGGCGTCGAAGCAGCGGCTGGCGGCGTTGGCCGACGTGCCAACGTTTGCCGAAGCTGGCCTGCCCGGGATCGAGGGCAAGGGCTGGATGGGAGTGATGGTGCCGCTCGGCACGCCGGAACCGATCATCCGCAAGCTGCATGCAGAACTCGCGCGAATCCTGAAGTCGCCCGAGGTCGTCGAGCAGTGGGCATCTACCGGCGCCGAGCCCGGCGGCGGCACGCCGGAGGAGTTTGCTGCCTACATCCGCGAAGAATACGAGCGCTGGAGCAGGATTGCCCGTGCGCGGGGCATCAAGGCGAACTGAGCTTTCCTACGCGGATCGCCATTGCACTGGACTTTGACCGGCGCGACTCCTTTGCGAGGGCGGACGGGAAGCAACGCTACAAGTGACGTTGTGCAGAAGCGGCAGATCGAGATCGTCGGCAACAAGCTGATGCTGACGTCCGCGCTGTCGCTATGCCCGCCTTCTGTCGACGCTCATTCAAGAGGGAGGAAGAAATGCGCAAGGAAAAGAACTACAAGCGCCAATGCGCACGTGCGTGTCTTCTGGTGCCGCTGCTGTGCTGCGCGATGTCGTCGTCGCTCGCGGCGACCCTGAACAGCAAGGCCACCGGCGCACTGGTGTCGGGCCGCACCTGGCAGCTCAACAAGCCCAGAGGGCCGGGCTACGACTACTGGTCGTGGAATGCGGATGGCTCCCTCTGCATGCGGCTCGGGGAGAAGACCGGCAAGTGTGCGGACACCGGCCGTTGGAAGCTCGAAGGCGAGCGGCTCTGCTATGAGCTGACCTGGTGGGGCGCAGAAACCAAAATGAAGTCCGCCTGCTTCCGCATCTCGGATCTCGGCAAGGACCGTTACGGCGCGCTGCAGGACAGCGGGATGAACCTGTTCGAGTTCTTGCCCGTCAAGTGAGCGGCTCCAGCGCCGGTCGGCATCGCCTCGGCGTCAAAGGCCACTGAACACCGGGCGCAGCTCGATCAACGCGGCGCTGCAGGGCACTTCGTCTTGGTGATCCGGCCAATTCCGGATCGCCTGGCTTGCAGTTTTTCGCGGTTGAGGAGATAGGGGAACCAAATGAACTACAGGGCCGCTTTCTGCATGCTGATGACGATCGTCCTGGCCGGGTGCCAGACGACCGGCCCTAGGCCGACCGAGTCGATGGAAGTCAGGAGGATGCGAGTGAACGCAGTCGAGCTCGCATACGTCGAGGAGGGCCAAGGGGAAACCGTGCTCTTCGTCCACGGTGCGCTCGGCGACTGGCGCACGTGGGACGGCGTGCGCCCGTGGATCTCACCCAAGTACCGGTACGTCTCGTACAGCTGGCGCTATCACTACCCCGATGCGTGGCCGAAGGAGGCAAAGGATTACGCGTTCAGCCAGCACGTCGACGACCTGGTGGCATTCATCCGCGCCCTGGGCGTCGGCAAGGTGCACCTTGTCGGGAACTCGTACAGCGGGAGGATGGCGGGCATCGTGGCGCTGAAGCATCCGGAACTGCTTCGGAGTGTCGTGCTCGGTGACCCGAGCCTCGCGCCACCAACCTCCGACGAGGGAAAGGCGGCGGTGGCGGCGTTCCAGAAGGACATGGGCAAGTCGGTGGCTGCCGCCAAGGCGGGTGACTCAAGGAAAGCCGCTGTCCTGCTCTTTGACGCGGTGAATCAGCCCAACACGTTCGACACGGCTTCGCCCGCCCGTCAGCAGCGCTGGCTGGAGAATGCGAACTCGGTCGGCCCCTTGTTCGCTGGAGGTGGTCCCGCGCCCGTTTCGTGTGCGGAGCTCGGAGCGATAAAGGTCCCGGCGATGGTCATGGGTGGCGCGCTTGCCCGCGCGAGCTACCGCTACACGGACGAGGCCCTGCTGCGCTGTCTGCCACCAGGAACCGAGAGCTCCCAGGTTCCCAATGCGCATCACATCTGGCCGGCGGAAAACGCTGAAGCAGGCGCGAAGGCGATTCTGAACTTCATCTCGAAGCACTAAATCGCAAGCCCGTCGATACGCGGACAGTCGCCACCCGATCGACGGGTCAAAGACAGGCGCCGAGAGCGACGCTTTTTGGGCGGGCTGCCGGCGATCCGGCCGTCAGGGGCGCCGCCTGATGGTCGGCCGGTCGGTGGAGCCAGCGGCTGCGTGTGAACTTCGGTTGCGACTGAACCTTGGCTTGGGCGATCGCAACGCCCATTAACCACTCATGGGTCGCAAACAAAGAAGGGGCGTTTGAATTTCCTATCCTCACGCAGGCGAAAACCGATGGTGATCGCGAAACCCCTGCAGCAAGCGCGATCGCGACGGTGAAGACTCGTCGCACCACTGCAAGCGTTGTTGCCGACGATGCCGCGCGCAGGCCGGCGGAAGTAGTGCGGCTGCGCTCTCGCTGCGCGTCTTACCGCTCCTCGTGCGGCTCGTCGGCGCGGCAGCGCCCCAGGATCGTGGCGACGACGAATGCGTCCTGCACGCGGCCCCGGGTACCCAGGAGTGCTTGCCGGTCGAAGCGGCGCCGGCGATCAACCGGGGTGGCGGTGTCAGCCGCTGCCGACATGCGCCGCGGCGCCAGGACCGGGGCCGCAGGGTCGGTCCTGGTCGTCGCGTCCTGCGGATCGCGGCCCCAGAGTGTCTCGGGGATGTCATCGGGCTCCGGCTCGCCCTGCGTTGGCTCGGGCGGGCGGAGCTCTGCCGCGCGCTGCTTGATGAAGTTGTACAGCACCAGTGCGCCGATGAACAGGATGAACAACAGCTCGAACGGCAGGCCCTTCATGATCGGCTGCCTCAGGCCGGCGGGTTGCCGGTGCCCTTGTCGTCCGTGCCGGCGATCTCGTCGCGCATGGCCGTGTCGGCCTGCAGGTTCTTCATGCGGTAGTAGTCCATGATGCCCATGTTGCCCTGACGGAACGCGTCGGCC
>JAHEDN010000275.1:3928-4621 GCA_024641225.1 Burkholderiales bacterium
TTCCAGCGCCACAGCCATGGCTCGCCGCTCTTCGGCCTTGGCCTGCGCGATCTGTTTGTCGGCGTTGGCCTGGTCGATCTGCAACTTGGCGCCGATATTCGCGCCGACATCGACGTCGGCAATGTCGATCGACAGGATCTCGTAGGCCGTGCCGGCATCCAGACCCTTGCTAAGCACATGCTTGGAGATGTGGTCCGGGTTTTCGAGCACGTTCTTGTGGCTGCTGGCCGACCCGATGGTGCTGACCATGCCCTCACCGACACGGGCGATGATCGTTTCCTCGCCGGCGCCGCCGACCAGGCGATCGATGTTGGTCCGCACCGTCACCCGGCATACGGCGATGAGCTGAATGCCGTCCTTGGCGACGGCGGCGATCTTTGGCGTCTCGATGACCTTGGGCAACACCGACATCTGCACCGCCTCGAGCACATTGCGTCCGGCCAGGTCGATGGCCGCGGCGCGCTTGAAGGGCAGCGGGATGTTGGCCTTGTCAGCCGAGATCATGGCGTTGACCACGCGCACCACGTTGCCGCCGGCAAGAAAGTGGGCTTCCAGGTCGTTGATCGAGATGTCGAGGCCGGCTTTCACCGCGCTGATGCGTGCCGTGACCACCGTGGTCGGCGGCACGCGGCGCAGACGCATGCCGATCAGCGTTAGCAGGCCGACATAGGCCCCGGAGGCCCAGGCCGCAAT
>JAHEDN010000276.1 GCA_024641225.1 Burkholderiales bacterium
CTCGAATTCGCCGAGGCTGGCCGAGTGGCGCAGCGCAATCAACGCCAGCACGGTGCCCATCGAAAACTTCGACTGGTGCACAGTGTGCGGATCGACCACCGGACCCAGCACATCGATTGCCGCCTGGTGCACGTGAGCGACAACGCTTTCGATCGCGTCGGCCTTCAGATCGTGCTTCCGCATCACCTGCTGCAAGGCATCGGCTGCGGGGTGCGTGTGCCGGCACGAGGCGTGGTACTTGAACGACGTCTCGCCCAGCGCCCAGCGGCTGCCGAGCCGGTCGGTCAGACGTGCCGGGTCCGCGTCCTGCGACATGCCGGCCGCCATGCCCTGCGCGCCGTCGAGGATGCGCTGCGCGCCGGTGAAACCTTCGCGCGCGAGGTACGCCGAAGCCAGCCCGGAGACCGAAGCGTGTGCGGTGTGCAGTTGCTTCGAATCCGCCCCATCGCGCAGGAACTCCCAGAGGCCGGCCGCCTGGGTGCCGGCAGATCCGAAGGCGTGGCCCATCTGCGCCGGGGTCAGGCCCAGGACGCGGCCCGTCGCCGCAGCCGCCGCGAGCACGCCGGCCGTGCCGGTGGTGTGGAACACCTTGTAGTGCGAGCGGCCGAGAAACTCGCCGACGCGAATGCCGACCTCGTAACCGGCGACCACGGCGGCCAGCAACTCGCGCCCCGCTCGGCCCTCGGTCTGCGCCGTCGCCAGTGCCGGCGGAAACACCACCGTCGCCGGATGAAACACCGAGGCGTTGTGCACGTCGTCCTGCTCGACCACATGCGAGGCCGCAGCATTGACCATCGCGGCGAAATACGGCGACGTGGACCGCCGGGCGATCAGCACCTGCGCCGCGCCGTCCTTCGGCCCCATCGCCTGCGCGAATCGTTCGACGGCCAGCACCTGCCGCGCCTTCGCACCGGCCAGCGTGGACGCCAGCCAGTCGAGCATCAGGTCCTCCGCCCGGCGCAGCACCGATGCCGGAATGTCGTCGAAGCGCAGTTGCGCGGCGAATGCCGCCAGCTGCGCGCCCGGATGAGCGTTCATCTCGTTCCCCAATGCGAGTGTGGCCAGCGCGCGCCTGCAAGGCGCGCAGTTCGCGGAGTATGAACTCGATCGTGACGGCGAATGCGACGCGGCGCCGCCACCTATAATTTCCCATCCCTCCGATGCACGGCAGATCCCCATGTCAAAGAGCAAGCATGTCCGCGTGCTGATCCTCGGCTCCGGCCCGGCCGGCTACACGGCCGCCGTCTACGCCGCTCGCGCGAATCTGAAACCGACGCTGATCACCGGTCTGGCGCAGGGCGGCCAGTTGATGACCACCACCGATGTCGACAACTGGCCCGCCGACGCCGATGGCGTCCAGGGGCCGCAACTGATGGAGCGCTTCCAGAAGCACGCCGAGCGTTTCGACACCGAGATCGTGTTCGACCACGTCAACGAAGTCGACCTGTCGCGGCGGCCGTTCCTGCTGAAGGGCGACTCCGACAGCTACAACTGCGACGCGCTGATCATCGCGACCGGTGCCTCGGCCCAATATCTGGGCCTGCCCTCCGAGCAGGCGTTCATGGGCAAGGGCGTATCGGGCTGCGCGACCTGCGACGGCTTCTTCTACCGGCAGCAGGACGTGTGCGTGGTCGGCGGAGGCAACACGGCTGTCGAGGAAGCGCTTTACCTGGCCAACATCGCCAAGGCCGTTCACGTGATTCATCGCCGCGACAAATTCCGCGCCGAGCCGATCCTGGTCGACAAGCTGATGAAGAAGGTCGACGAGGGCAAGGTCGTGCTGCACCTGTGGCACGAACTCGACGAAGTGCTCGGCGATGACAAAGGCGTAACCGGCGTGCGCATCCGCAGCAAGCAGGACGGCTCGGCCAGCGAACTGAAGCTGCAAGGCTGCTTCATCGCCATCGGTCATCGGCCCAACGCGGAAATCTTCGCCGGCAAACTCGAGATGACCAACGGCTACATCGCCACCCGCAGCGGCATGAATGGCCTGGCGACGATGACCAGCGTCCCGGGCGTGTTCGCCGCCGGCGACGTGCAGGATCACGTCTACCGGCAGGCGGTGACCAGCGCGGGCACCGGCTGCATGGCTGCGCTGGATGCCCAGCGCTGGCTGGAAGCGCAGGAGCAGGCGCAGTCATCGGGCACGCCGGCGAGCGCGGTGGCTTGACATCCCGCCACGATGGCCGAGCGGCACAAGCACTTCGCCGCGCTCGAGCAACTGCGCACGCGACTCGAGCAGCAGACGCGCGAGCACGAGGCCGCCGAGCGCGAGCGGCGTGCCGCCGAGGCGAGGCGTCACCGCGCCGCGAACGAGTTCGTCGAAGCGGTCAAGGACGTGACGCCGCTGGCCAGGGGCGCGCGCGTGCAGCACCCGCGAAAACCGCATCCGCCGCAACCTGTGAGCCGGCAGCGCGACGACCAGGAGGTCCTGGTCGCCTCGGTCTCCGATGCCTTCGACCATGAAACGCTTCTCGAAGCCGACGAGTCGCTCTCCTACTGTGCACCGGGCATCGGCCCGGACGTGCTGCGGCGGCTGCGGCGCGGCGAATGGAGCATCCAGGCACAGATCGATCTGCATGGCCACCGTGTCGACGAGGCCCGCGAGGCGCTGGTCGAATTCCTCCGCGATTCGATCAAGCGCGGGCTGCGCTGTGTGCGCGTGGTGCACGGCAAGGGGCTCGGCTCGCCGGGCAAGATGCCGGTCCTCAAGGGCAAGGTGCGCGGCTGGCTGGCGCAGCGCGACGAGGTGATTGCATTCTGCCAGGCACGCGGCGCCGACGGCGGCACCGGGGCAGTCATGGTGCTGCTGAGGCCGTCGTCGCCGAAGGCCTGATGCAGCGCTCGCTTGGCGCGCGTTGTTTCAGCCGATCCTCGATGCCAGCGCACGCGCGTCGCTTGCCACCCGGATCGCCGCCGCGCTGGTCGTCGCCGCGGGGCGGATGGCGTGGCGGCAGCGCTGCAGGGTCCGCTGAGACAGTGGCCGGCGCCGCGCTCAGTCCAGGCCGCGGCGGGCGGCGTCGATGCAGTCCTCGATCACACGGTCGTCGCCGACCTGGTTGGCGAGCAGCAGCACCAGCCGCGCCGTGAACAGCCTCGTCTGCTCGTCGCCGAGCCCGCGCTGCGCGTCGAGCAGCTTTTCGTACAGACCGTCGGCATCGGCCAGCGTCGGTTCGGTGTTCATCGTGCCTCCAGTGCCAGGACCCTGCGCACTGCCTGCTCGATGTCCGCGACGGCGGGCTGTGGCAAGGTTCCGGCCAGATGCAGGTCCGGCCGCAACAGCGCGCAGTCGCCGTGCGCTGCGCCGGTCTGTTTCGCCAGGCGACGTTCCGGATCGATGGCGGCCGGCAAGGCGCTCTCCTGCCCCTCGCCGTCCAGCACGCAGGCGAAGCGCACCGGATAGCGGTCCGCCAGCGCAGTGAGTTCAAGCGAGCGGCGCTCGTCGACCGGTCCGAAGAGCAGCGCCAGCGGCATGCCGTCGAAAACTTCAAGCAGCGCCACCAGATCAGCGCCGCGACCGCCAGGCAACCGCAGCGCGATGTTCGAGATCGGCCGGCCGCCGCCAGCGCCGCAATTGAGCGTCGACGCCGGGTAGTGGGACGGCGACGACAGCCGGCCCGTGTCGACGAAGGCACGCGCGAAGGGATGTTCACGGGCGAGCGAGATCACCGCCTGCCGCCAGAGCCGTTCGTTTTCGGTCGGCGGCGACAGGAACCGCGTCGTACGGCGGGTAATGCGGATGTTCTCGAGCGCCGCCGTGCGCCGTTCCTCGTCGTAGCTGTCGAGCAGCCGCTCCGAAGCGCTGCCCGAGAGCACCAGTGCCAGCTTCCACCCCAGGTTGTCGGCGTCCTGCACGCCACTGTTGCCGCCGCGCGCGCCGAAAGGGCTCATCACGTGCGCCGCGTCGCCTGCAAAAAGCACGCGACCGGCGCGGAAGCGTTCCAGGCACTCGCTGCAGTAGGCGTACGCGCCGACCCAGACCAGTTCGTACTCGACGTCGGACCCGAACTGCCGGCGCAGCCGCTGACCGACGACCTCAGGCCGGCTGATGTCGTCGGGATCGGCGTCAGCCGGCATCTGGTAGTCGAGCCGCCACACGCCGTCGGCCATCAGGTGCTGCCAGACGGCGCGGCCGTCATTGAACCGGGCCTCGATCCAGGTCCAGCGCTCCGCGGGCTGCTGCAGGCCGAAGCGCACGTCCGAGATGCACCAGCGGTCGAGGCTGCGGTTGCTCAGCACCCCCACGCCTGTCCAGCCCCGCACGGGGCTGTGGCTGCCGCTGCAGTCGACCACCCACGAGGCTGCGAGTCGATACCTGCCGGCCGGCGTCTCGACTTCCATCACCACCTCATCTTCGCGCTCGGAGACTCCGGTCACCCGGTTCCTCCAGCGCAGCTCGACGGTGCCAAGTTCGTACAGGCGGTCGACCAGATACCACTCGACGTAGAACTGCTGCAGGTTGATGAAGGCCGGCTGGCGCGAGGCGTCGTGCGTGCGCTCGCTGCGCAGGTCGAACGAGTAGACCTCGTCGTCGCCGGCATAGGTTCGGCCGACCGACCACTGGATGCCCGCCTCCAGCATCCGCTCGTAGATACCGAGGCGCCGGAAGATCTCCAGCGA
>JAHEDN010000277.1 GCA_024641225.1 Burkholderiales bacterium
CCACCGTGTCGAACAGCGGCGCCAGGCCCATCTTCTCGAGCAGCGGCACCGTGAATTCGCGCGGCTTGTTGGTCACGCAGGCCAACTTGAGGCCGCGGCCGCGCAGCTGCCCGAGCGCCTGCGGCACGCGCTCGAAAACGACGGTCTGCAGGCCGTTTTCTGCCGTGTAGTGGGCATAGAAGGAGGCCCGGCCGCGCTCGAAATCGTCCGCAGCCGCGCGGCCATTCAGGTCGTCGGTCAGCGCACGATGCACCAGCACCTCCGCGCCCTTGCCGACGAAGGCGGACACACGCTGCAGCGGCAGCGGCGGCAGACCGAAGTCCGCCCGCATCCGGTTGGCGGCGGCGGCAAGGTCCGGCGCAGTGTCCATCAGCGTGCCATCGAGATCGACCAGCACGCCGCGCAGATCCGCCCGCTTCATGCGCTGGTGTAGACCCTGCCTTGCGCAGCGGCCTCTGCACGCGCGCGCGCAGTTTGCGCGGCAGCCACGGCCTGCTTCATCGCCGTGATGGTGGCCTTGTAGTCCTTCGCGCTGAAGATCGCGCTGCCCGCGACGAAGGTATCGGCGCCGGCGGCCGCGATCGCGCCGATGTTGTCGACCTTGACGCCGCCGTCGATCTCGAGGAGGACGCGGCGGCCGCTGGCCTGCTCGTAGGCGTCGAGCCGCACGCGCGCAGCGGCCAGCTTGTTCAGCGCTTCGGCGATGAACGACTGGCCACCGAAGCCCGGGTTGACGCTCATCAGCAGCACGATGTCGAGCTTGTCGAGGACGTGGTCCATCCATTCGAGCGGCGTGGCCGGGTTGAACACCAGCCCGGCCTGGCAGCCGGAATCGCGGATCAGCCCGAGCGTGCGGTCGACATGGCGCGACGCTTCCGGATGGAAAGTAATGACGTTGGCGCCGGCCTTGGCGAACATCGGCACCAGCGCATCGACCGGCTCGACCATCAGGTGCACGTCGATCGGGACCTCGACGTGGGGCCGGATTGCCTCGCACACCAGCGGGCCGATGGTCAGGTTGGGGACGTAATGGTTGTCCATGACGTCGAAGTGGATCCAGTCGGCGCCGGCAGCGACGACGTTCCGCACTTCCTCGCCCAAACGCGCGAAGTCGGCGGACAGGATGCTGGGTGCGATGCGACAATCCACGTTGAACTCCCTGAGTGACCCACCCATTGTACGAAGCCTCCCCCGACCCGATGGCCCGCTACCAGCTCAGCGTCCAGGTGCAGCCGCGCTACCTCGAGGAGCAGTCCGAGCCCGAGGAACGCCGGTATCTGTTCGCCTACACAGTGACCATTCGCAACACTGGCGAGGTGACCGCGCAGCTGGTGTCACGGCACTGGATCATCACCGACGCGGACGGCCAGATCGACGAGGTGCGTGGTCCGGGCGTGGTCGGCGAGCAGCCGGTGCTGCGGCCCGGGCAGGCGTTCCAGTACACCAGCGGTTGTCCGCTGTCGACACCGGTCGGCTCGATGCACGGCAGTTACCAGTGCATCGCCGAGGACGGCACCGCCTTCGAGGCGCCGATCCCGGAATTCGTCCTTTCGGTGCCGCGAACACTGCATTGAAGCTCACTTGTCGGGCGGCTTGCGCTGGCCGTGAAACATCGTCCACCAGACGATGAACACCAGCAGACCCAGCGCAACGAGCGCCTCCAGGATGATCAGCCACACCGCCGGCCTCCTTTGCTTTCGACTTTGGCATTGTAGAAAGCCGCGATCGTCAGGACGACTTGCGCTGATCGCTGCGACGTTTCTCGTCGCCGCCTGCGAAACGGTGCCGCCGCCCGCGCCGGCCCCGGCCCCTGCACCAGTGCCCGCGCCTGCGCCCACGCCGGGGGTCAAGACGCTGACCGAGGCGCGTTACGAGCGCGTGGCCGCCGATGTGCTGTCGCAGATCGGCGATGCCGACCTCGCCGGCGCCTGGCCGGCACTGCTGGCCTCGTGCCGCAACCTGGAGCGCAGCAAGACGCGCCGCGAACCGTGGGCCGCGTCATGCCGGCAGGCTGCTGCCGTCCCGGCGAGCGACGCCGCGGCGCAGCGCGCAGTGCTGTCGCAACAGTTCGACGTGTACCGCATACTGAGCGTCACCCTCGAAGACGGCGGCGCCGGGCAACGACTGCTCGCTACCGAAGCCAGAGGCCGAATGACCGGCTACTACGAGCCTCTGTTGAACGGCAGCCGTGCTCAGGCTGCCCCGTTCGTAGTGCCGCTGCACCGGCCTCCGGCGGATCTGCTGACGATCGATCTTTCGTCGCTGCACCCCGAACTGGCGAACCTGAGGCTGCGCGGCCGGCTGCAGCAAGCGGAAAAGGGCACGCGGGTCGTGCCCTACTGGTCGCGCGCCGAACTGACCGAGGAGCGCCTGCGCGGCACCGAACTGCTGTGGGTCGAAGACGCCATCGAGGCGTTCTTCCTGCAGATCCAGGGCTCCGGCCGGGTGCGATTGCCGGATGGTTCGATGGTCCGGGTCGGCTACGCCGACACCAACGGGCATCCGTATCGGTCGATCGGCCGTCTTCTGGTCGACCGCGGCGAACTGCCGCTGGAGCAGGCCTCGATGCAGGGCATCATGGCGTGGGCGCGCGCGAACCCGCGGCGCGTCGCCGATCTGCTGAAGGAGAACCCGAGCTACGTCTTCTTCCGCGAACTGCCGATCGGCGACCCGAACGCCGGACCGGTTGGTGCTCTGGGCGTGCCACTGACGCCGGGTTATTCGGTCGCCGTCGATCCGCGCTTCATTCCACTCGGTGCGCCGGTGTTGATCGCCAGCGAGCATCCGAGCACAGGCGCGCCGCTGCGGAGGATGGTGCTGGCCCAGGACACCGGCGGCGCGATCCGCGGTCCGCTGCGTTTCGACCTGTTCTGGGGATTTGGCGCCGCGGCGGGCGCCGTGGCCGGCCGGCAGCGGCACGACGTTCAGGCCTGGCTGCTGGCGCCGCGCGGCCTCCGGCCGGAGACATTGCTTGCGAAGAACGAGGGGCCGCGCCGCGATCGCTGACGCCTCAGGGTCAGCCTCGGGGCATCGCGGCGGCCCAGCGCAATGCAACGCGGACCGCTGGCGCCTGGACTACTGCCCCTGCTTGCTGGCGATTTCCTTGAAGGTCGCTTCGACGCGCTCCAGCGGTACGGCCCCGGGCATCCGCCTGCCGTCGCTGAACACCAGGGTCGGCGTGCCGCTGACGTCCAGCTTGCGTCCCAGTTCGAGCGTCTGCTGCAGCGGATGCTTGCAGTCGGCCGCCGGCTCCGGGGCCGCTTTCCCCTTGCCCATCTGATCGTCCCACGCCTTGGCGCGATCCTTCGCGCACCAGATCGCGCGCGATTTGTCGAACGAGTCCTGCGACAGGATCGGGTAAAGGAACGTGTAGATCGTCACGTTCTTCAGCCCCGCGATGTCGCGGTACAGCTTCTTGCAGAAGCCGCAGTTCGGATCCTCGAACGTGACCAGCGTTCGCGAACCGTCGCCGCGCACGATCTTGATCGCCTGCTCGAGGGGCAGTGACTTGAAGTCGACCCGCAGCAACTCATCGCGCTTCCTCGCCGTCAGGTCGTCGCGGGTTTTGGCATCGATCACGCGACCCACAAATGCGTAGTTCACGTCCTGGTCGACGTAAATGACCTCGGTGCCGATCACGACCTCCCACAGCCCGAAAGGCATGCGCGTGACCGAATCGGCCTTGGCGTTGAATCGTTGTTCGACCTTGGCGCGGATGCCGTCTTCGACGGGCCCGCGCGCTGCCGACGCCGGCGCCTGTGCCGCGGCCATCGTGCAAAAAGCCGCCAAAATGGCAGCGAGAAACCAGTTCTTCATCAAGTCCTTCTTCCTTCTCTTTCGCGGTCTCAGCCGCGGGAAATCGGTGTCGCCGCCCGGATCTGCGGCCCGGCCGCATGACGGATCAGCGCGTTCTTCAGCGGTGGCAGCGCGTTGACCGCCGCCAGCCCCAGATTACGAACTTCGCGGCTGAGCGCATCGTCGCGAGCGAAGAGCCGCGCCAGCGCATGCGTGGTCAGCCGCATCAGGCCCACCGGTTCCGCGCGGGAACGTTCATAGCGGCGCAGCAACACGGCATCGCCGGGCTCGCGCCAGGTCTCGCGAGACCCAAGCACGCGCAGCATCTCGGACACGTCGGCCAGCCCCAAGTTCAATCCCTGACCGGCCAACGGGTGCACCACGTGCGCCGCGTCCCCGATCAGCGCCAGCCGCGCACCGATCAGCCGGTCGACGGTCACCCGCCGCAGCGGAAACGACTGTGCCGGGCCGGCCGGCTCGAGCGCCCCCAGATAGGGCCCTGCGCGCCCGGCGAGGCGCAACGGGAGCTTCGCCCCGTCCTCGCCGAGGGCCTCGGCCAGCAGCCGCGGTGCCGACCACACCAGCGACATGTGATTACCGGGCAGCGGCAGCAGCGCGATCACGCCCTCGGCCGGGTCGAACCACTGGTACGCGACGCCGTGGTGCGGCCTCTCGCACGCGAAGTTGGCGACCACGGCGGTCTGCTCGTAAGACAGTTCCTGCGCGTTGATGCCGGCCGCGGCCCGCACCGCCGATCGCGCACCGTCCGCAGCAACGACGAGCCGCGCCTCGACCGCGCGGCCATCGGCCAGCAGCA
>JAHEDN010000278.1 GCA_024641225.1 Burkholderiales bacterium
GCGACATCCAGGCCGCCACCTGCAGCACGTTGGCCACCATGTTGCCGTGGGTCAGCATGGCGCCCTTGGCGACGCCGGTGGTGCCACCCGTGTACTGCAGGAAAGCAAGGTCGTCGTGGGTAAGCGCCACATCGTCAAGTGACTGCGTGCGGCCGGCGGCCAGGGTCTGGTTGAAGTCCACCGCACCGGCAAGCTGCCACGGCGGCACCAGCTTTTTCACGTGCTTGACCACGGCGTTGGTCAGCAGGCGCCTGAGCGCCGGCAGCGAATCGCCCACCTGCGTCGTGACGACGATACGCACCGGCGTGGATCTGATCACCTGCGCCAGCGTATGCGCGAAGTTCTCCAGCACCACGATGGCCACAGCACCGGAGTCGTTCAGCTGGTGCTCGAGTTCGCGCGGCGTGTACAGCGGGTTCACGTTGACCACCACCATCCCGGCGCGTAGCACCCCGAACAGGGCCACCGGGTACTGCAGCAGATTGGGCAGCATCAGGGCGACGCGATCGCCGCGCTGCAGCCCGGCGACCTTCTGCAACCAGGCCGCAAAGGCACCGCTCGCCTTGTCGAGCTGCCGGAACGTCAGCGCCGTGCCCATCGAAGAGAATGCCGGCAAACCGGCGAAGCGCCCGCAACTTGACGCCAGCATGTCCTTCAGCGACGAGAACTTTCCGATGTCGATCTCGGCCTGGATGCCGACCGGATACTGGGCGAGCCAAGGCCTATCCATGCGTCCCTCGTTCTTTCCTGTCGGCGAAAGCGCCACTCGCTTGAGAGTTTGCCGTCCGCGTGGTGTCAGGCTTTGCGCGACGACAACGAAGGAGCGCACCGTCGCCTGAGACCTGACACCTCCATGGGTGTTTGCATTTCGAATCACAAAGTCGGATAGTGTCCGAATCCGATGCAGAAGCGCATCGTGCCGGGAGAGCGCACATGGCCAAGGGTCAACTTCGCAGCAACAAAGAGAAGAAGAAGCCGAAGCAATCCAAGAAGCCGACCGGTCCAGCCACGCCCTTGGGCTCGGCGCAGACCAAGACCTCGCCGCCCGCCAAGTCGCGCTGAAAGCAGCTGCGGCGCAAGGCCGTGGTTGTTCCGTCGCGGTCCGGCTCACCGGGCTGGGCGGATCTGCGTCGACCGCGCACCGCTTCGCACCACAGTTCCAAGGTCGGCGTACTACCACCGCCGGTCGAGTTGGGCCGTAACCGCGAACGGCCGTGACACGCGGGCGAGAATGCGGGCGATATGGACCCAATAGCCGCCACGCGGCACTGGCTCGAACAGGCCGTCATCGGCCTGAACCTGTGCCCTTTTGCGAAGGCCGTGCACCTCAAACAGCAGATCCGCTGGGTCGAAAGCCCGGCGCTTGACGCACAAGGCTTGCTCGGCGATCTGGTGCATGAACTGCGGTTCCTGGCCGCGGCCGATCCCGAGAAGGTGGAGACAACGCTGCTGATCCACCCGCTCGCGCTGAACGACTTCCTAAACTACAACGACTTTCTCGACGTAGCAGACGCCGCCATCGACGATCTGGGTCTGGCCGGCATCCTGCAGGTGGCCAGCTTCCACCCCGACTACCGGTTCGAAGGCACGGCGCCCGACGACGTCGAAAACCTCAGCAACCGTTCACCCCACCCCATGCTGCACCTGCTGCGCGAAGACAGCGTCGCCCGCGCCGTGGCCGCGTTTCCCGACACCGCGGCCATCTACGAACGCAACATCGAAACCCTGCGCCGCCTTGGCATCGATGGCTGGCACAGGCTGATGTCGCAGGCGGGCTGACGGCTGATTCGCGGGACGGCCAAGACACGTCGGTAGACCCTTGTCCACCCACCGGGGCGAACTGCAAATTCGCTCGGGTGCGGGGCCGCTTCTGTCCAGGCAACCGAGCCTCGCGCGCGGTCTGCGCAGGACATGCTGTCCAGGCCAACGACGATCGCGCGAAATCGTTCAGCTCACGAGTAACCCCTGCCGCTCGATAAATGCGATCACCTGCTCGACCCCTTCCCCGGTCTTGAGATTCGTCATCAGCCACGGCCGGCCGCTGCGCATGCGCCCGGTGTCGTGCGCCATCACGTCGAGCGACGCGCCCACGTGCGGCGCGAGGTCGATCTTGTTGATGACCAGCAGGTCGCTCTTGGTGATGCCGGGGCCGCCCTTGCGCGGGATCTTCTCCCCGCCGGCAACGTCGATCACGTAGATCGTCAGGTCGCTCAACTCCGGGCTGAAGGTCGCGGCCAAGTTGTCGCCACCGGACTCGATGAAGATGAGGTCGAGATCGGGAAAGCGCCGGCACATGCGTTCGACCGCGTCGAGGTTGATCGAGGCGTCCTCGCGGATCGCCGTGTGCGGGCATCCGCCGGTTTCGACACCCATGATGCGCTCGGGCGGCAGCGCCTGCGCAGCGACCAGCAGCCGCTCGTCCTCTTTGGTGAAGATGTCGTTGGTGACCACCGCGAGCCGGTACTTCTCGCGCATCTGCTTGCACAGCATCTCGACCAGCGTCGTCTTGCCCGAGCCGACCGGGCCGCCGATGCCGACACGGAGGGGGGATGTGGAAGTCGGTTGTACGGTCATGTGGGATCGGGCCTTCTTGAACGGAAGTCGCCGGGTGCCCGCTTGCGCGGGACCGACACGAGCACGCGAGCACGCTCGACGAGTGCGAAGTCCGCCATCACGACCGGTACAGGCGCGAATACTGCGTCTCGTGTCGGGCGCTGGCGAGCGCGAAGGCCACCGCGGCCGAACCGAGTTCGTCGTCCTCCAGTTCGCTTGCCACGGCGATGGCCTGGACAAGCTGCGCGTGCAGCGCGATCAGCAAGCGCTGGCCGGCCTGCTGGCCGAGTGGCACCGACTTCACCGCCACCAGCACCTGATTCTCGGCCCACGCCCACAGATAGGCGGCGAGTCCGGCCTCGCGATCGATGGCGAGCGCAGCGCAGGCGGCGGCGAAGGCCGCTGGATAGGCGATCGGCTCAAGCGCCGGCGGCTCGACGCCGAGCGCGGGCAGCAGCCGCACCAGCGAGGCGCCCATCTGCCGCGACTCGGCGCGCAGTTCGGCCGTTTCGCGCGCGGCGAGAAGCTCATCATTCCAGCGCGCGAAGGTGGAGGCGTCACCCACGGCGCAGGCATCGAAGGCGCGCAACCAAAGTGGTGCCTCGAAGCGGGCGAGCGAAAGCAGCAGCAGGTCGCCGATCCAGCGCAGTGCGCCGGCTTCTTCGGCAACGAGCCCTTCCTCGATCGCCCGCTCCAGCCCCTGCGAGTAGGCGAAGCCGCCGACCGGCAAGGCGGGGCTGGCCAGATGCAGCGCCGAGAGCAGCGCGCGCAGCCGCGCGTCGCGGGCGAGCATGGCGTCAGCGCCGTTCACTGCCCGCCTTCGCTGCGCCTGCGGTGCGCGGCGATCGACAGTTCCTCGCCGATCGCGCGCGACGGATCGTCAGGCTCCAGGCCGTGCGTGTGGCCGCCTTCGTGATAGGCGCCGGCTTCCGGCTCGAACGGCTGCACCACGTGTTCGACGCGAGCGCCGAGGTTGGTCGCCATCCGTTCGAGCACCGGATCGCTCTCGATCAGGATCATGCCGGTCTCGATGTGCGCCGGAACGTGCCGGTTGGCCAGGTGATAGACGGCGCGCAGCAACAGCAGCGGATCGTCGGCGGTGATGCGCGCCAGCGGCTGCGGCGCGGCCTCGACCACGGCGAGCACACCCTCGTCGCCGGCGAGCACGGTGCCGTCGCGCAGCACCGTCCCGCGCGGCAGAACGATCGCCACCGCGGTGCCGTCTTCACTCATGGCCGCCAGGCGGCTGCGCACGCGCTCGTCCCAGGTGAGGCGCAGTCGCAGCGCGCCGGACGGCGCCGCTCCGGTCGCCGCGTCGGCAAGGCGCGTGAAGCGAAACATCTAGAAGAGAAAGTAGCGCTGGGCCAGCGGCAGCTCGGCAGCCGGCTCGCAGTCGAGCAGCACGCCGTCGGCGTGCACCTGGTAGGTCTCGGGGTCGACAGTGATGCGCGGCGCAAGGGCGTTGTGCACCATGTCGCGCTTGGCGAGCTTCCGGATTCCTCGCACGGCGACCACCTGCTTTTGCAAACCGTAGCGCTCGGCCACCCCGGCTTTGAGCGCCGCCTGCGAGACGAAGGTCAGCGAGTTCTTCGCCACCGAGCCACCAAAAGCGCCGAACTGCGGCCGGTAGTGCACCGGCTGAGGCGTCGGGATCGAGGCATTGGGGTCGCCCATGGCGGCCAGCGCGATCACGCCGCCCTTGAGCACGAGGAACGGCTTCACGCCGAAGAATGCCGGCTTCCACAGCACCAGATCGGCCCACTTGCCGACTTCGACCGAGCCGACCTCGTGCGCGATGCCATGCGCGAGCGCCGGATTGATCGTGTACTTCGCCACGTAGCGCCTGATGCGCGCGTTGTCGTTCTCGGCCGGATCGCTGAAGCCCTTCTCGGACAGCGAGCCGCGCTGCAGCCTCATCTTGTGGGCGGTCTGCCAGGTACGCGTGACCACCTCGCCGACGCGGCCCATTGCCTGCGAGTCCGAGCTGATCATCGAAAACGCGCCGATGTCGTGCAGGATGTCCTCAGCGGCGATCGTTTCCCTGCGGATGCG
>JAHEDN010000279.1 GCA_024641225.1 Burkholderiales bacterium
CGGGCAAGATGTTCGTGACCGAGCACGACGAGGAAGGCAAGCCGAAGAAGGAGCACGAGCTGCCGTTCCGGTACTCGATGATGCTGCCGGCATTCAAGGGTGTCGATGCGGTGTTCGGCATCGAGGGCCTGACCAACCCGCGCGGCTTCATCCTGATCGACGAGAACCAGCGCAACCCGACCTTCAAGAACATTTATTCGGTCGGCGTCTGCGTGGCGATTCCCCCGGTGGAGGCCACACCGGTGCCGACCGGCGCGCCGAAGACCGGCTTCATGATCGAGTCGATGGTCACCGCCGCCGCGCACAACATCCGCGAAGAAATCGACGGCAAAGCGCCGTCGCACAAGGCGACCTGGAACGCGGTGTGCCTGGCCGACATGGGCGACACCGGCATCGCCTTCGTCGCGCTGCCGCAGATTCCTCCGCGCAACGTCAACTGGTTCTCGGAGGGCAAGTGGGTGCACCTGGCCAAGGTCGGCTTCGAGAAGTATTTCATCCGCAAGCTCAAGAAAGGCGTGACGGAGCCGGCGTTCGAGAAGTACATCATGAACGCGATCGGCATCACCAAGCTGAAGGCCAAGCACTGAGGTGAGCACCGATTCAAATCAAGGTGCCGGCGACGGGCTCGGCATCTCGGGCCGCATCGCGCGTGCCTTCCTCACTACCCAGATCACGCCGCTGATCGCGCTGGTCGGGCTGCTGATGGGCATCTTCGCCGTGCTCGTCACGCCGAAGGAGGAAGAGCCGCAGATCAACGTGACGATGGCCAATGTGCTGATCCCGTTTCCGGGCGCAGCCAGCGAGGACGTGCACAACATCGTCACCGTGCCGGCCGAGCAGGTCATTTCGCAGATCACCGGCATAGAGCACGTTTTCTCGGTGACCCGGCCGGGCCTGGCCATCCTGACGGTGCAGTTCAAGGTCGGCGAGGACCGCATCGCCGCGCTGGTGCGCCTGCACGACACGCTGATGGCCAACCGCGACTGGATCAAGCCGCACGTGGGCGTTGGCGATCCGATCGTCAAGCCCAAGGGCATCGACGACGTGCCGATCGTCGCGCTGACGTTGTATAGCGACCGGCCCGAAACCAGCAGCCTGGCCCTGGCGAAGATCGCCCACGCCGTGGAGGTCGAAATCAAGCGCGTGCCCGGCACGCGCGAGGTGGTCACTTTCGGCGGGCCGGACCGCGTCGTACGAGTGACCATCGAGCCGGAGCGGATGAACGTGCACGGCATCACCGTGGCCGACATCGAGCGCGCACTGGCCGCAACCAACGTGTCGATGCCGGCCGGCAATCTCACCGTCGGCAACCAGGACATCGAAGTCCGTGCCGGCCAGTTTCTCGCCAGCCGCCGCGATGTCGCCGAACTGATCGTTGGCGTGCACCCCGACGGTCGCGGCGGGCGCCGCCCGGTCTTTCTGGCCGACGTGGCGCGGGTCACCGACGGCGCCGACCTGCCGACGCAGTACGTCTGGCACGGCACGCGTGCGGACGGCAAGGCCGGCGCCGAGTACGCGGCGGTGACGATCGCGGTGTCGAAGAAAGCCGGCGAGAACGCCTCGTCGGTGGCGGACAACGTGATCGCGCGGGTCGAACAGCTCAAGGGCGAGCTGATTCCTGCCGACGTCAAGGTGGTCCAGACGCGTAACTACGGCGACACCGCGCGCGACAAGGCGAACAAGCTGATCCAGAAGCTCATTTTCGCGACCCTTTCGGTGGTGGCGCTGATCTGGGCCACGCTCGGCCGGCGCGAGGCGGTCATCGTCGGCATGGCGGTGGTGCTGACGCTGGCCGCGACGCTGTTCGCCTCTTGGGCCTGGGGCTTCACGCTGAACCGCGTGTCGCTGTTCGCGCTGATCTTTTCGATCGGCATCCTGGTCGACGATGCGATCGTCGTGGTGGAGAACATCCATCGCCGTTCGCACTTCGACCACGCACCGCCGACCGAGATGATCCCGCGCGCTGTCGACGAGGTCGGCGGGCCGACGATTCTCGCCACGCTGACGGTGATCGCCGCGCTGCTGCCAATGGCCTTCGTCACCGGGCTGATGGGTCCGTACATGAGCCCGATCCCGATCAACGCCAGCATGGGCATGCTGCTGTCGCTGGCGATCGCCTTCGTGGTCACGCCGTGGCTCGCGCTGCGGCTGCTCCATCACAAGCAGGCGGGTGCACACGCGGCGCCGGCGAGCGCCGACAAGCTCGGCGCGTGGCTGGCGCGCTTCTTCAAGGCGGTGATGACACCGTTCCTGCGCGGCAAGGCCGGACGGCCCGCCCGCTGGCTGATGACTGCCGGCATCGGGCTGGCGATCCTGCTGGCGGTGGCGCTCGCCCCGCTCAAGCTCGTCGTGCTCAAGATGCTGCCGTTCGACAACAAGTCTGAGTTCCAGGTTGTCGTCGATGCGCCGACCGGCACGCCGGTGGAGCGCACAGCGGCGCTGCTGCGCGAGCTCGGCGCCGAGGTGGCGAAGCTGCCGGAGGTCACGCACTACCAGGCCTACGCGGGGTTGTCGGCGCCGATCAACTTCAACGGCCTGGTGCGGCAGTACTACCTGCGTGCCGGTGGCGAGGTCGGCGACCTGCAGGTCAATCTCGCCAATGCCCACGAGCGCAAGCGCAAGAGCCACGAAATCGCCCAGGCGGTCCGGCCGGCGCTGGAAGCCATCGCGCGCCGCTACAAAGCAGATATCAAGGTGGTCGAGGTGCCGCCGGGGCCACCGGTGCTGTCGCCGCTGGTGGCGGAGATCTACGGCCCCGACTACGACGCGCAGATGGCGCTGGCCCGCGAGGTCCGCCAGGTCTTCGAAACGACGCCGGACATCGTCGCCATCGACGACAGCATGCTCGACCCGGGCATGCGGCTGCTGTTGCGTGTCGACACGGCCAAGGCGTCGCTGTACGGCATCCCGGCTGCCGAGGTGGCGCGGCTGGCGAGGATGGCGCTGGCCGGCGAGGACGTCACGCCGCTGCACGACGGCCAGTCGAAGTATGCGGTGCCGGTGCGCATCGGGTTGGCGCCGGAGGCCAAGGGCGGGCTCGACGCGGCACTGAAGCTCAAGCTGCGCGGCCAGCTGCCCACCGCCGACGGCCGCACCGACCAGTACGAGATCGCGCTGGCGGAACTGGTGACGCCGGTGAGCGCGCCGCGCGAGCGCGTCATCTACCGCAAGGACCTGCAGCCTGTCGTCTACGTGGTCGGCGACGTCGCCGGCGGCTCGGGCAAGACCGATTCGCCGCTGTACGGCATGTTCGAGATGCGCTCGGCGCTGGCCAAGCTCACGCCCGCAGGCGGGCTGCCCCTCACCGAGCACTGGATCGCGGCGCCTTCGGACCGCTTCGCGGCCTTCGGCCTGAAGTGGGACGGCGAATGGCAGGTCACCTACGAGACCTTCCGCGACATGGGTATCGCCTACGGCGTCGGGCTGGTCCTGATCTACCTGCTGGTGGTGGCGCAGTTCCGCTCGTACCTGACGCCCTTGATCATCATGGCGCCGATCCCGTTGACCATCATCGGCGTGATGCCGGGCCATGCGCTCCTGGGCGCGCAGTTCACCGCGACCAGCATGATCGGCATGATCGCGCTGGCCGGCATCATCGTGCGCAACTCGATCCTGCTGGTGGACTTCATCAACATGCGGCTCGAGGAGGGCGCCGAGTTCCAGCAGGCGGTGATCGATGCCGCCGCCGCGCGCGCCAAGCCGATCGTGCTCACCGCCGTCGCCGCGATGCTTGGCGCGCTGTTCATCCTCGACGACCCGATCTTCAACGGGCTGGCGATCGCGCTGCTGGGAGGCATCTTCGTTTCCACGGTGCTGACGCTGGTCGTGATCCCGATCCTGTACTACGCCGCCAATTTCCGCCGCCTGGCCACCCAGCCGGCAACTCACCTCTCCACTCAAACTACGGAAGGAACCCCACCATGACCGTCGACCGTCTGATCCGCATCTTTGCCGGCACCTTCATCCTGCTCTCGCTCGCCCTCGGGCTCGAGGGCAGCCCGATCTTCGTTTCGCAATGGTGGCTCGCCTTCACCGCCTTCGTCGGGGCCAACCTGCTGCAGTACGGCCTCAGCAATGCCTGTCCGCTGGGGTGGATACTGAAGAAGGCAGGCGTGCCAGAATCACGCCCAGCGAATTCATGAGCGAGTGTTCCCTGATGGACAAGAATGCCGACGAAGCACGACGCGGCCTGGTGCTGCGCCTGAAGCGGGTCGAAGGCCAGTTGCGCGGCATCCAGAACATGCTCGAGAGCGGGGCCGACTGCGAGGAGATCGCGCTGCAGATGTCGGCCAGCCGTAAGGCGCTGGACAAGGCCTTCTTCGAGATGGTCGCCTGCGCGATCGAACATCCGGCGTTTTCCTCCGCCAAGGGCGAGAAGACCAACCAGCGGGTGCAGCGCATGGCGCGCACGCTGGCCAAGTTCGCCTAGCAGCGCTTTTCTTCGTAGCGAGAGCCCGCGCCGCTCTCGCTACGGTTGTGGCGAACTGCTGCCCTAAGGCAAACACCCCGCCGCGATGATCTGCTGCACGCGGTTCTGGAACCCAGGACTCTGCACGAACAGCTGGCGCACCTGCTCGCGGGTCAGCGCCCCGCTGTCGA
>JAHEDN010000280.1 GCA_024641225.1 Burkholderiales bacterium
CGATCACCGACGAACTGCCGTTCAACTGGAAGAACTTTCTCGAGATCTTCCTCGAGCTGTATCACGTCGAGGCGGTGCACCCGGGCCTGCAGAAATGGGTCGACGCCGGCAACTACGAGTGGGGCTTCGGCAGCCGCTGGAGCTACCAGATCATGGGCGTCAAGGAGGAGCTGCGCAGCCAAACCTCGCCCAACTACACCCGATACCGCGACGCGGTGCTTGCCTACACGGGCGGCAGGGTGCCGAAGTACGGCACGGTGTGGTCGATCCTGTATCCGAACGTGATGATCGAGTGGTACCCGTGCGCGCTGGTGGTCAGCACGCTGATCCCGCGCACGCCGGAACACACGACCAACATCGTCGAGTTCTACTACCCGGAGGAGGTGCAGGCCTTCGAGCGGCAGATCGTCGAGGCGCACCAGGCCGCTTACGCTGAATCGGCAGTGGAGGACGCCGATGCCTGCGCCCGACTGCAACGCGGCCGCAAGGCGCTATGGCTGGCCGGCGAGGACGACACCGGACCATTTCACTCGCCGCACGAGGACGGCATGATCCATCTGCACGACTGGATCCGCCGCGAGATGGGACAGCGGCGGACCGTGTAGCGGCGCCGATGGAAATCGCTGCCGGGCGCGACGGCCGACGAACCTAGCGATACGTCGCCCCGGGGACGGGCGACGAGAAGACCTTCGGGCACGAGGCCGGCCTGGCTTCTGCATCCAGGCGCTGAAGAACGATCGGGCCGATGACGGTCTGGCCATCGGCACCCCTGAGAACGTACTCGAGGCCCGACGGGCCGTTCTCGACGCTCAGCGTCGCGGGGACAGCGACGTCGAGACCCGCCGCCGTGTAATTGCCGAAGAAACGGTCCGCGGCGTCACCGGTCGTGCCCCACGTACCGACGAACGTGATCCGTTCACAGTACGCCTCGAACACGATGTCGCTCAGGTCGATCCTGGCCGAGACACGACCATTGGACGGATCGTCGATCCAGATCACCGGATCGCTTCCGTCGTCCACCGGCGCCGGCGCCGGCCCGACCACGATGCGCGTCGGACACTTCAGTTCGCCGGCGAACGATGCATTGCATACGGAGGCGCGTCTGGCACCGAAGTACTCGAGCGCAAAGCCCTCGCCCGTGCCGGTGCCGCCGACGCCCGGCCCGCACCCGCCGACCGCCAGCAACAGCGGCAGCAGCAGCCAGGACCATCCACGCCATCGGCGGACCGTGTTCATCGCGACTCAATCCTCCCGCTCAGTGTAAAAGTACACGCCGAAGCGTGCACGGTGACGCCGCTCGCCGGTGCCTGCATTGGCGGCATCCTCGTCGAAGCGCGCCTGCGCTTCGTCCATCACGATCTTGAATGCCTGCTTCCAGGCCTGCACCGAGACCTTCTGCAGGCGGCCGGCCGAGGCTTCCGTGATTTCGTCGACGAACACCGATTGCTCGAGGAAGTTGCGCTCGCCCTGCAGATTGGCCACCGCCGAGGCGGCGTGATCGCCCAGATTGTCCGCGAACAGCCGCGACATCTGCTCGAAGTCCTGCCGCGGCGCGAAACCTGTCGCGATCAGCCGGATCCCGTCATCGTCTTCGCGCACGACACCGAGTCGCAGCAGTTCGTCGAGCACTGCGCGCGGACGAACGTCGCGGCTGACCCCTGCGACCAGTTCATCGAACGAACCGGGCGCGCTGTCGCTGCTGCGCGCGAGCGGACGGGGCGCATGGTCATTGTCGAGATAGGCCGAGTCGTTCATCCAGCGCGCGATCACTTCTCCGGGAAGGGATCGCGGCGGGACTTCGGCGGCCTTCCTGCCGCTTGCCGGCCGACTCAGGTTGCGGACATCACGCCGGTGTACGCCGGACAGCAGCGTTACCGCACTGTCGGTCTGGGCCATCGAACGATTCGCCAACTCAGCTCGCGCGGCATCGACAAAGACGTGCTTCAGCGCCGTTGCAAAAGCCTGGTACGGGACGCCACTGCGGATCAGCAGCCGTGCGAGCGGCCGCATCACGCGCAGCACGTGGTCCAGGACGATGGCGGCTTTTGCAGTCATGCAACCGGGAAGTTGACAGGTCCGATTTCTGTGGGATATTGTCCCACAACGATATGGCAAAGGAAACGGTCAACACCGATCGTGCGGCGGCCGCTGAGGCGTCCCGCGAGCACGCCGGTCGGCTCGACCGGACTCGTTTCTCAACCGCGCGACGCGCCGCCGATGCATCGATCGGTCGCTTCGCCTGACGACAGGGACACGTAGAGCACGGAGGAAACCAGCAAACTACGAGTGGCTGCCGACAACCCCTTGGCAACGCGGTTCTGATCGGTAGATTTCTTGGTTGTGCCCATTCGTGCTGCTTCCTCCGTGCTCTCCGTGTGCCTTGCTCGTTCCACCCGGTCTACTTCCCGAGCAGGCACGCCGCTCATTCGGCTGCGTAGCTTGCGAGCCGCACGGCCGCGGCGCAGCGTTCGGCATCAGAGTCCGCTCGCCAGCAGCGTCGGTGCATCGTCGAGGTAGGTCGCGGATGGCGCGCTGTTAGCATTGCCCGCCGAAGCATTCGCGCCGCCCATGCCCGATCCCATTCACAGTTCCACGTACGCATCGCTGCCCGATCCGGCAGCAGACGTCACTCCCGAGGTGATCGACGGCATCGCGCTGGCGCGCCTGTACGGCGAGCCGTTGTTCAAGCTCCCCGAGGACCTTTACATCCCGCCCGACGCGCTCGAGGTGTTTCTCGAGGCGTTCGAAGGGCCGCTGGATCTGCTGCTGTACCTGATCCGCAGGCAGAACTTCAACGTACTCGATATCCCGATGGCGGCGCTCACCGCGCAGTACCTCGCCTACATCGAGCAGATCCGCAGGAGCAACCTCGAGCTGGCGGCCGAGTACCTGCTGATGGCGGCGATGCTCATCGAGATCAAGAGCCGCATGCTGCTGCCGGTGAAGAAGGCGGCGACCGGCGAGGAAGTCGAGGACCCGCGCGCCGAACTCGTGCGCCGCCTGGTCGAATACGAGCGCATCAAGCTCGCCGCCGCACAGCTCGACGAGTTGCCCAGAGTGGGCCGGGATTTCGTGCGCGCGATCGTCACCATCGAGCAGACGATGGTGCGCCGGCTGCCCACGGTCGAACCGACCGACCTGCAGCACGCGCTGGCCGAGGTGCTCAAGCGCGCCAGCCTGTACGCGCACCATCACATCGCCCGCGAACAGCTGTCGGTGCGCGAGCACATGAGCCTCATTCTCAAGCGGCTGCAGGGCCGGCAGTTCGTCGAGTTCGGCGACCTGTTCGACGCGGCCACCCTCGCCCGCGGCATTCCGGTGGTTATCGTTCATTTCCTCGCGCTGCTCGAACTGGCGCGCGAGTCGCTGATCGAGCTGACGCAGGCGGCGCCATACGCGCCGATCTACGTGCGGCTCGGTTACTCGACTTCCTGACCGCCGTTGCGCCACCCGGCGCGCGGGGCGCGCCGGCTGATGCTGCGATCCATGCCGATCGAAAACGACATCCTTCTCGGCGCCCTGTTCTTCGCCGCCGCGATGCTGTACTCGTCGGTCGGGCACGGCGGCGGCTCGGGCTACCTGGCCGCGATGGCGCTGCTGGGCGTGCCGCCGCTCATGATGCGGCCGACGGCGCTGATGATGAACATCGGCGTCGCCTCGATCTCGCTGTACAAGTTCGCGCGTGCCGCGGGGTTCCGCTGGCGCCTGTTCCTGCCGTTCGCGGTGACCTCGGTGCCGATGGCGTTCATCGGCGGACGCATCCAGTTGCCCGTGTCATGGTTCGGCGTGCTGGTCGGGGTCGTGCTGCTTTTCTCGGCGGCGCGCCTGTTCACCGATACCCTGCGGCGCGACCATCCCGGTCGCGCCATCACCGGCCCGCCGCCCGTGTGGCTCGCGCTGCTGACCGGCGCGGGCATCGGTCTGCTGTCTGGTCTGACCGGCGTGGGCGGCGGCATCTTCATCAGCCCGCTGATCGTGCTGATGGGCTGGGGCACGGTGCGCGACAGCGCCGCACCTACCGCCGCCTTCATCCTCGTCAACTCGATTTCGGGCCTGCTGGGCCTGCTGACGCGTCATCCCGCGCTGCCGGATGCGCTGCCATACTGGGTCGGCGCGGTGATCGTTGGCGGCTTGATCGGCGCTTCGCTCGGCGCGCGCCGGCTCGGCAACAACGGGCTGCGGCGCGCGCTCGCCGCCGTGCTGGTGATCGCCGGCATCAAGATGGTCGTGTGAAAAGCACCGGCCGCCTGCCAGCGCAAGAACGGCGCGCCCGCCGCAACCCGCCTTCCGCCGCCAGCCTCAATCAATGCATGCCACCTCGACCCGCCGATGTTGAAGAGATTCCTGCCTGCGCTGACCTGCCTCTGGATGCTCGCGGCTAGTGCTGAAACGGTGACCCCTGACGATCCCTTTCTCTGGCTCGAGGACGTCAGCGGCGACCGCGCGCTCGACTGGGTGCGCAGCCGCAACGCCGAGGCGGAGGCCGAATTTGCGGCCGATCCGCGCTACGAACCGTTGCGCGCGGACCTGCTGAAGATTCTTGACTCGCGCGAAAGGATTCCATTCGTCACGCGGATGGGCG
>JAHEDN010000281.1 GCA_024641225.1 Burkholderiales bacterium
CCGCCTTGCACAGCTCGCTCATCAGGCGCGGCGCGACGTTCGCGGTCACGGAGATCACGCCGTGGCCACCGAGCAGCATCAGAGCGAGCGCCGTGTCGTCGTTGCCGCTGTACACGGCGAACGACTTGGGCGCGCGCTTCAGGAGATCCGACGCGCGCGCCAGGTCGCCGGTCGCGTCCTTGATGCCGACGATCCCCGGCACCTTCGTCAGCCGCAGCGTGGTTTCCGTGGCCAGATCCGCGACGGTACGGCCCGGCACGTTGTACAGGATGGCCGGCAGATCGACCGTCTCGGCCACTTTGCGGAAGTGCTGGTACAGCCCCTCCTGCGTCGGCTTGTTGTAGTAGGGGACGACCTGCAGCGTCGCGTCTGCGCCCACGCCCTTCGCGTAGGCGGTCAGTTCGACCGCTTCCGCGGTCGAGTTGCCGCCCGTGCCGGCGATCACCGGTACCCGTCCGCGCACGGCTTCGACCGCCACGCGGATCAACTCGCAGTGCTCGTCGTGGTCCACGGTCGGCGACTCGCCGGTCGTGCCGACCGCGACGATGCCGTTGGTGCCTTCGGCAATGTGCCACTCGATCAGGCGCCGAAACGCCTCGAAATCGAGCGAGCCGTCCTCGCGCATCGGCGAGACGATCGCCACCAATGAGCCTTTGATCATGCTGCAAGCCTCGCACGGATTAAGCGGCGGATTCTACCGGCGGCGCCACGCGCTGCCGCCGGCGGCTCAGCGATGCGCATCGAGCCGCAGATGCGCATCGCCGGCGGCGCGGACCGCGCACAAACGCGAAACGCGTGCCGGCCGCGGCAGGCTGACCACGCCTTCCTCAAAGGCGAGCACGGCGAGCACGGCGCCGAAGACGTCGAGCAGTTCACGCGGCCGCAGGAGAAAATCCGGGTTTGCCGGCCTCCCGAAGCGCTCGTGGCCGCTCATGAAGGTCTCGTAAATCAGCATCCCGCCCGGCGCCAGCGCATCGCACAGCAGCGGATACAGCGGCCGGTGCAGGTAGTTGGTCACCACGACGACGTCGAAGCGCCGGCCGCCATACGGCCAGGGTCCGCCTTCGAGGTCGGCGCACAGGAAGCGCACGCCCTGCACCTCGGCCAGCGACGCACCGGCCTCCGCATCGATGTCGACCGCGTCGACCGCGCAGCCCTGCGCCGCGAAAAGCCGCGCATGCCGGCCGCGGCCGCAGGCGACGTCGAGGACGCGCGCACCGGGCGGCACGCTCGCCGCGAAGCGCAGCACCCACGGCGAGGCCTCTTCCGTGCCCTGCCGGCCGCGCGCGGGGGGCTCTTCCGATTCACCCGGTCGTTCGTCGGCGTTTGCCGCCGGCGCAGGCTTGGCGCGTCGGCGCAGCCACATCAGCTGTAGGCGAGCCCCATCGCCTCGCGCACGTCGCGCATCGTCTCCTGCGCCGCCTCGCGCGCGCGGTCACAGCCGTCGGCGACGATCGAGCGCAGCAGTGAAGGATCGTCGAGGTAAGGCTGCGCGCGAGCGCGCCACTCCTCCTGCTCGCGCAGCATGGCGTCGATCAGCGGCTGCTTGCACTCCAGGCAGCCGATGCCGGCGCTGCGGCAGCCACTGGCGGCCCACTGCCGGATCTCCGTCGTGGTGTAGATCTCGTGCAGCGACCACACCGGGCAACGATCGGGCTCACCAGGATCCGTCAGCCGCACGCGCGCCGGATCGGTCATCATCCGGCGCACCTTGTCGGTGAGCGCCTTCGGCTCCTCGCGCATCAGCAGCGCGTTGCCGTAGCTCTTCGACATCTTCTGGCCATCGAGGCCCGGTAGCTTCGGCGTTTCAGTGAGCTTGGCCTCGGGCTCGGCCAGGATCACGCGGCGCGAACCCTCCAGGTAGCCGAACAGCCGCTCGCGGTCTCCCATCGACAGGCTGGCCGATGCGGCCAGCAGCGCCCGGCCCTGTTCGAGCGCCTCCTCCTCGCCCTTCTCCTGGTAGCGGTTGCGTAACTCGACATACAGCTTGCCGCGCTTGCTGCCGAGCTTCTTCACCGCCGCCTTCGCCTTTTCCTCGAAGCCCGGCTCCTTGCCGAACAGGTGGTTGAAGCGGCGCGCGATCTCGCGCGTCATCTCGATGTGCGGCACCTGATCCTCGCCGACCGGCACCATGTTCGCGCGGTAGATCAGGATGTCCGCCGCCTGCATCAGCGGATAGCCGAGAAAACCGTAGGTCGACAGGTCGCGGTCCTTGATCCGCTCGATCTGGTCCTTGTACGTGGGCACGCGCTCGAGCCAGCCCAGCGGCGTGGCCATCGCCAGCAGCAGGAAAAGCTCGGCGTGCTCGGGCACGCGCGACTGGATGAAGACGGTGGCCTTGTTCGGATCGATGCCGGCGGCGAACCAGTCGACCAGCATGTCCCACACGCTCGACTCGATGTCCTCGGGCGTCTCGTAGTGGGTGGTCAGCGCATGCCAGTCGGCGACGAAGAAGAAGCACGGGTGCTCGTCCTGCAGCTTCACCCAGTTCTTCAGCGCCCCGTGGAAATGGCCGATGTGCAGCGCTCCTGTCGGGCGCATGCCGGATAGAACGCGATCGCCGTACATGGTCAGATGAACAGCCTGAGAACCGTACTGCCGAGCCGGAGGAACGGCTGGATGAAGAACCCGAGCGTGTTGGTAACGAGCAGCACCATGAGAATGATGAAACCATAAGGCTCGATGCGCGCAACCTGCCAGGCCAGCCGGCGAGGCAGCACGCCCACCAATATCCGCCCGCCGTCGAGCGGCGGGATCGGAAGGAGATTGAGCGCCATGAGCATCAGGTTCACCTTTATGCCGGCGTCAGCGACCAGAAAAAAGAACGCTTCCTGCATCTGAAGAAGGACGAGCGTCTTCGCAAAGAGGAGCCACAGTATTGCCATCAGCAGATTCGCTCCGGGACCCGCGGCGGCAACCCAGACCATGTCCTGCTTGGGCTTGCGCAAGCGACCGAAATTGACCGGCACCGGCTTGGCCCAGCCGAACATGAACCCCGACAACGTGACCATCACGAGCGGCACCACGATCGTGCCGATCGGATCGATGTGCTTCAGCGGATTGAGAGTGATCCGCCCGGCGACGAACGCCGTGTCGTCGCCGAACAGGCGCGCCACGTAGCCGTGCGCGGCCTCGTGTACGGTGATCGCAAAGAGAATCGGGATTGCATAGACCGTGAGGGTCTGGATGACGCTTTCCATCGGCGCGCAGTCTATCAGCCGGCCCTGCGCAGCCGCCGCAGATCAGTCGGAAAGCCCAAGCGCTTCAATCGGTCCCCGGCCGCGCCGCACCACAACGGCCTCGCGCCCGCTCAGATCGACCACCGTCGTCGGCTCGATGCCCGCGTCACCCGAGTCGATCACCAGGTCGACGTCGTGCTCGAGCCGCTCGCGGATCTCGCTGGCGTCGGTGCGCGGAATCTCGTCGCCGGGCAGCAGCAGCGTGGTCGAGATAAGCGGCTGGCCGAGCACGTCGAGCAGCCCCTGCGCCACCGGATGCTCGGGAATCCGGATCCCGATCGTCTTGCGCGACGGATGCGAAAGCCGCCGCGGCACTTCGCGCGTCGCCTCCAGGATGAACGTGTACGGCCCGGGCGTGACATTGCGGATCAGCCGGTACTGAAGGTTGTCGACCTTGGCGTAGTTGGCGATTTCCGACAGGTCGCGGCACAGCAGCGTGAGGTGGTGCCGCTCGTCGACACTGCGGATCCGGCGCACGCGGTCGGCGGCGGTCTTGTCGTCGAGCCGGCACACGAGCGCGTAGCACGAGTCGGTCGGGATCGCGGCCACTCCGCCGTGCTCGATCAGCTGCGCAGCCTGGCGCAGCAGGCGCAACTGGGGGTGCGTCGGGTGAACGACGAAAAGCTGCGCCATCGCTCTACAGAAAACGTCGCCACACCGGCGTCAGCCGGGATGGCAGGAGATCGATGCGGCCGAGCTCGGCGTGCGATTCACCGGGGCCGTGAAAATCACTGCCCCGCGAAGCAGCGAAGCCGAACTCGAGCGCGAGCTCGGCGAAGCGCTGTGTCTCGGCGGCGCCGTGATTGCTGGTCGAGACCTCGAGCGCGGCGCCGCCCAGTTCATGGAACTCGGCGGCAAGCGACCAGAACTCGGTGGCGCTGAACCGGTAACGGCCGGGATGCGCGATCACCGCCACTCCACCGGCATCGACGATCCAGCGCACCGCATGCTCGAGCCGAGCCCAGCGGTGCGGTACGTAGCCGGGCTTGCCCTGAACGAGGTATCGCGTGAACACCTCATGGCTGTCGCGACACATGCCGCGCTCCACCAGAAAGCGGGCGAAGTGCGTGCGCGAGATCAGGTCCGGATTGCCGACGTACCTCAGCGCACCTTCGAAGGCGCCGCCGATTCCGGCAACTTCGAGCCGCTCGGCCATCTGCCGCGCGCGCTCGGTCCGCCCCGCACGCACCGTGGCCAGCCCGTCGCGCAACGCGCGGTTGGCCGCGTCGACGCCCAGGCCAACAACGTGCACGGTCCGCCCGGCCCACGTGACCGAGACCTCGACGCCGGGCACGAAGCGC
>JAHEDN010000282.1 GCA_024641225.1 Burkholderiales bacterium
CGAGACGGCGACCGGAATCTTGACCACGTCGACGAGCAGCATCTTTACGCCGATGAACACCAGCACGATCGCCAGCCCGTAGGAGAGCAGGTGGAAACGCTCGTGCATGCCGGCAAGCAGGAAATACATCGCCCGCAGGCCGAGGATGGCAAACACGTTCGACGTCAGCACGATGAATGGGTCGGTGGTGATGGCAAAGATCGCCGGAATCGAATCGACCGCAAAGATCACATCGACCACGCCGATCAGCAGGATCACGACCAGCAGCGGCGTGGCCATCTTCACGCCGTCGACCACCGAGAAGAACTTCTCGCCGTCGTAGGCCGGCGCGATCCTGACGTGTCCGCGGATCCACTTCAGCGCCGGATTGCCCTCGAGGTCGGGCTCCTGCCCGGCAGCCCACCACATCTTGATGCCGGTGAAGACGAGAAACGCGCCGAACAGATACAGGACCCAGTGAAACTGGGTGATCAGCCAGGCACCGACCAGGATCATCACCGCCCGCAGCAGCAGCGCGCCGAGGATGCCGATCATCAGCACGCGCTTCTGGAATTCGGCCGGAACGCCGAAGTAGGTGAACAGCATCAGGAAGACGAAGATGTTGTCGACGGCGAGCGCCTTTTCGATCACGTAGCCGGTGATGAACTCCAGCGCCTTGGTGTCGGCGGTGGCGCTGCCGTCCGGTCCCCCCAGGTACCACCACAGCCAACCGACGAAGACGAACGAGACCGCGACCCAGATCAGCGACCAGATCGCCGCCTCTTTCATCGAAACGCGGTGCGCGCCCTGTTTGTTCAGGGCAAAGAAATCGACCAGCAGGGCGATCAGGACAAAGGCCGCGAACAGCGACCATGCAAGCGGCGTGCCGATGCCGACCATGGCGAACTCCGTGGTGATATGGTCCCGGCGCGGACCAACGCGTTTGTTCGGTTCGCCCTCTGGTCTTGCCGACCGATGCCTTTGCGGCATCGGCCTGCGGCGCCGGGCAGGAAGGGCTCGCGCCGAGCCCTTCGTAGTCCGTATTGACGGCACCGCAGACAGTCCGGCGCGCTGCGCCGGCCGGCTACTCCCCATCGGAGACGGCCGGATTTGAGCAGCAAGGATGTCGCCGGTCAATGAGATCCGGGCTTGTCGAGGGAAAACACGTACGATTTGGCTGCCAACACCGGGCGGTCGGGCGCGGGGCTGTCGAGTCGCCAGCAGCGGAGGCACGGGACTTGTCTATCGGGGTTGGAATGGTTTCCTTTGGCGGCGGAGCCCGTCGCGGTCGAGCCCTCGACCATCGCCTCGCTGGAGTCGGCGGAACATGGAACCCGTGAACCCGCATGCACCTGCTTCGGCCGGGCGTCTGTGGCCGGCGCTGCCGCGCCGTGTGGTCGTGGCGCTTGGCGCGATCGCGCTGCTCGTCTGGTTCGCCAGCCTCGATGCGCGCTACCTGATCAAGAGCGACGAAGGGCGATACGCGGAGATCGCCCGCGAGATGGCGGTCAGCGGTGACTGGGTCACGCCGCGGCTGAACGACATCAAGTACTTCGAGAAGCCTCCGCTGCAGTACTGGGCCACGGCCGCCTTCTACAGGGCTTTCGGCATCGACGAGTGGACGGCGCGGCTGTGGAATGCGCTGACCGGTCTGGCGACCGTGCTGTTCACTGCGTACTTTGCGGCACGGATATTCGGGACCGACACCGGGGCGGCAGCGGGAATCGTCGCGGCAAGCAGCGTCCTCATCGTCGGCATGGCGCACCTGGTCACGCTCGACATGGGCCTGGCCTGCTTCATGACCCTCGCCCTGGGCGGCCTGCTGATCGCGCAGCGGGACGGCGCGACGGCCCGGGAGACGCGCAACTGGATGCTGGTCTGCTGGACCGGTCTGGCGCTCGGTCTTCTGTCCAAGGGCCCGGTGGCGATCGTGCTGCCGGCGGCGGTTCTCGTTCTCTACTCGGCGTGGCACCGCGATGCCGTGCTCTGGTCGCGGCTGCATTTCGGCACGGGCGTACCGCTCTTCCTGGCCATCGCTGCGCCGTGGTTCATCGCGGTTTCGGTCGCCAACCCGGAGTTTCCCCGTTTCTTCTTCTGGCATGAGCACGTCGAACGCTTCCTGACGCGGGCGCACGGGCGCTATGCACCGTGGTGGTACTTCATTCCCATTGTCATCGCCGGAATGCTGCCGTGGACGCTGCTCGCCGCGCGTGCGGTCTTGCGCGGCGCGCGGCGCCAGGCGAATCGCCGCTTCCAGCCGGTGCGGATGCTTTGGCTGTGGACTGTCTTCATCTTCGTGTTCTTCTCGGCCTCGTCGTCGAAACTCCCGTCGTACGTCCTGCCGGTGGTACCGGCGCTCGCGGTGCTGGTGGCGCTGACCCTGCCCGGCCTCTCCATGCGCGCGCTGCGCTGGGCTCTGGCGCCGGTGGCGATCGGCGCACTGGCAATCGCAGCGGCGACGCCGTGGGCAGCCCGCCTGCAGTCTCGCGAAATTCCGGCCGAACTGTTTTCGGCCTACGCGCCCTGGGTTGCCGCCTCGATGCTGGTGCTGGCTGTTGGACTGCTCGCCGCGCTGCACTTCGATGCGCGCGGGCGTCGGGGGGCGGCGGTCATTGCCGCCGGCTTCGCCGGCCTCATCTCGACTCAGGGCGTGCTCACCGGCCACGACGCCCTTGCACCGGCACAATCGGCAGCGCAGATCGCGCAGAAGATCCGGCCCTGGTTGACCGAGGGCCTGCCCTTCTACAGCGTGAGCTTCTACGATCACACGTTGAACTTCTACATCGGGCGGACGGTGACCCTGGTCGAAACACAGGACGAGATGGCGTTCGGCATCGCGCAGGAACCGCACAAGTTCGTGCCGGATTTCGAAGAATTCGCCCGCCGCTGGCGCGCCGACCCGCAGGCGCTGGCGATCACCTCGCGTGAGTATTTCCTCCGACACATCCGTTCGACCGGGCTGCCGCTGGTCGTCCTGGCCGAGGACACGCGCCGCGTGGTCTTTCGCAAGCCATGAACGCGACCAGCTTGACGCTGATCCTCACCGGCGTTCTGCTCAACGCAGTCGCCCAGCTGCTGCTGAAGGCCGGCACCAATGTGCTCGGCGTGCTGACATTGACGCGCGAGCAGTGGCTGAGCACCGGCCTTGCCGTGGCGAGCAACCCTTACATCGTCGCCGGACTGGCCTGCTACGTGATCAGCGTCGGCGTCTGGATCGGTGCGCTGTCGCGCGTCGAGGTCAGCATCGCCTATCCGATGCTGTCGATCGGCTACGTGGTCAACGCGCTCGCCGCCTGGTACCTGTTCGGAGAGGCGGTCACGATGCAGCGCTGGCTCGGCATCGGCTTCATCGTGATCGGCGTGTGGCTGCTGGCGAGGAGCGCATGAGCAGCCCGTACCTGCCGTTCGCCCGGCCGACCATCGACGAGGAGATGATCGGCGGCGTGGCCGACGTGCTGCGCTCGCGCTGGATTGCCAGCGGGCCGAACGTGCTGGCCTTCGAGAGGGCGCTCTCCGAATACCACGGCGGCCGCCCGGTGCGCGTGATGACTTCGGCCACGGCGGCGCTCGAACTGGCGCTGCGGATCGCTGAGGTCGGGCCGGGCGACGAGGTGATCACCTCGTCGCAGACGTTCTTTGCGGCGGCCAACATGATCGTCCGCGCCGGCGCGTCGCCGGTGTTCGTCGACTGCGACCTGGTGAGCCGCAGCATCGACCTGGCGCAGGTCGAGGCGGCGATCACGCCGCGCACGCGCGCCGTCATGCCGACGCACTTTCCCGGCGCGCTGGTCGACATGGACCGGTTGTACAGGCTGGCGCGCAGGCACCGGCTGCGCGTGATCGAGGACGCGGCGCTGGCGCTGGGTTCGCGCTGGCAGGGGCGGCCGGTCGGCAGCTTCGGCGACTTGTGCGCATTCAGTTTCCATCCGAACAAGAACATCACGTCGATCGAAGGCGGTGCGCTGGTCGTCAACGACGTCGAAGAGGCGCAGCGCGTCGAAACGATGCGCTTCCACGGCATCGTGCGGCTGCCCGACGGCACGCGCGATATCGAGCAGGCTGGCGGCAAGTTCAACCTTCCCGATGTCAACGCGAGGCTCGGGCTGGCGCAGCTCGCGCGGCTCGACGAATTCCTTTCCCGGCGGCGCGCGCTGGTGGCCCGCTATTTCGCCGGATTCGAGACCGAGCCCGGATGCCTGTTGCCGCCGCCGCTGGCCGACAACGGCGCCTCGTGGAACATGTTCTGCGTGCTGCTGCCACTGGATCGGTTGCGCATCACGCGCAAGCAGTTCGTCGACGCGATGCACTCGCGCGGCATCGGCATTGGCATTTCCTACGAGGCCGCTCACCTGACCACGCTTGGCCGCCGCCTTGGCTATCGCGAGGGGCAGCTTCCCAACGCCGAGCGGATCGGCCGCGAAACCGTGACGCTGCCGCTCTTCGCCGACATGCGCGATGACGATGTCGAGCGTGTCTGCGCCGCGGCTGCCGACGTCGTGCGGGAGGGTCGGAAGTGAGCCGCATCCCGCAGGTTTCGGTGGTGATTCCCGTCT
>JAHEDN010000283.1 GCA_024641225.1 Burkholderiales bacterium
GTACGGCGACGCAAGCGCCTGACCGCAACGCCGAGACCCGTGAGGGTTATGTCGAGTTCCTGGCGATGGGCGACATCGTCAAGGGTTCAACCGGCTCGAACAAGCTCGCGTTGTACAACGCCACCAAGCACGTTAGTGGCGTCGCGCCTTGCACGTCGTCGGTTCTGACCGCGCTGACGCATGAGAACGCCGACACCTACATGGACAAGCCGACCACCGGCCTGATGTCGAACTGGGCGATCGTCAATGTCGCGCGTTTCCTCGTCTACTCGGGTGGAGCGGCGGCAATCGAGGCGCAGAACATCGCGACGGGCGATGCCATCGCTGGCAATCTGGTCTACTGGGATCAGCGCTCGACGCCGCTGACGACGGGTGAAGTGACGGCCAACACCGCGGATCCGCTGCTGGTTGGTGGCTATGTCGCGGGCGCTCGTTACGACCTGCCTGACCTGTCGACGCCGTACCTGGGCTCCTGCTGCACGCCGGCCGCCCAAGCGCTGGAACTGAGCGATTCGATTGCAGCCCGCACGATTGCCGGTGAGTTCAACAACCAGAGCTCGCTGGGCGCATCGACGGACTGGGTGGTTTCGTTCCCGACCCGTCGCTACCATGCCGCGGTTCGTTACACCGGTTCGGGTGCTCCGGCGCGCGTGTTTGGTGGCGAGAACCCCTACTTCAATTCCGGCAACACGGAAATGAAGGGCTACCAGATGTGCTCGTCGCTGGGCCTGAACGCGCTTGGCTTCTACGATCGCGAAGAAAAGGCTCCGCTCGTCGACGACATCGTCATTTCTCCGGGAACTCCGGTTTCGCTGTCGCTGTGCGGTGAGGTCGCGGTGCTCGGCATCAATGGCGGCATCGACGCTGCCGGAATCGCCGCTTCGGCGACCTTCGGTGCCTTGACGCGCGCGAACGCCTCCAACGGCTTCGTGGAAGGCTGGGGTTACTTCACCACGCCGACCGCCTACGGTCTGCCGATGCTGACGCGCCAGTTCTCGCGCTACAGCAACACGACGACGAACGTGTACTACGGCGTGTCGTACCCGGCGCGCATCCTCGAAAAAGGGATGATGGCCCCGTAACTGGACGCGGTATTGTCTAGGCAAGGGCGGGGGTAACCCCGCCCTTTTTTCTTTCCATCATCAAGCGCCCGCAACCGGGTGCGCACGCACTGTGACCGGCTGTTCCATGCGCACAATCGTTCGTCATTGCCTGTTCCTTGCACTGCTTTCCGCCTCGACCGTCGCGCTGTCGGCTGATCGCACCGTAGCCTCGGTGCGAGGGGGCGTATCGATCACCTCGGATGACCTCATGGGTGAGGTGCTTCGTCTTCCGCCGCCGGCCCAGGCGCAGCTGATGGCGAGCCCGCCGGACCTGGCGAACTTTGCCCAGAACCTGGCTATCCGGCGCGAGCTTGCTCGACAGGCGGAGGCCGATGGCCTGCAGAACGACCCGGCAACCGCCGTGGCGCTGCGCGCGGCGCGCGACCAGGTGCTGGCCGAAGTGGCGCTTGCGCGGGCGGAGGGCCCGCCGCCGGACCCTGCGGCGCTCGAGCGACTGGCCCGCAACCAGTACGATGCGGCGCCGGAAAAGTTCTCCACGCCCGAGCAGGTTCGTGTCAGCCACATCCTGATCCATGCCAAGGCCTGCGACGCGGAGGCGCATGCAAGGGAGGTGCTTGCACTGGCGCGCCAGCCGGGAGCCGACTTTGCCGCGCTCGCGAGGGAGAAATCCGATGATCCTGCCACTGCGGCGCGGGGCGGCGACCTGGGTTTCTTCAGCCGCGGCAAGATGGCGGCCGCCTTCGAAAACGCTGCGTTCGCCCTGAAACAGCCCGGTGAACTGAGCGATGTCGTCAGGACGGAGTTCGGCTACCACATCATCCGCCTCGAAGAGCGCAAGCCGGCCAGCCGCCAGCCGTTCGAAGCCGTCCGCGACAGCCTGGTCAAGGGTCTCGCCGAGGGCGAGTCGCGC
The DNA here is from genome assembly GCA_024641225.1 of Burkholderiales bacterium. Classification (GTDB taxonomy): domain Bacteria; phylum Pseudomonadota; class Gammaproteobacteria; order Burkholderiales; family Burkholderiaceae_F; genus JADJWR01. The sequence goes on from JAHEDN010000283.1 coordinate 1,975, forward strand.
ACCAGGCGGCGACAGGTCATCGACAAACTCAATGCGGGGCTCGAACTCGACCGGGAGGCGATCGAGGCGCTGGTCGCCGCACGCAGGCCGGCTGCGAAAGCGAACTAGGTATTGCAGAAGGGCCGTGTGCGTCTTGGGCGGAGCGCAGGTCCACTCGCGCGCAGCCAGGAAATCGGCGCCGGAATCCGGTCGAACAGGATGCGGGAACGGCATGGGACCTGCAATGGGCGCGCCGGGCGCACTCTGTCGTAGCAGCCTTGCGGCACAGGCTCGTGATGATGGCCGGCTTGCGCCGGCACGCTGAATAGCAAATGCAGTCACTCGCCAAAGAGATCGCAGGTCTCTGGAACGCCCGCTCGCTTCTCATGGTCATGGCGGTGCGCGACCTGAAGGCGCGCCATGCGGGCTCGGCATTCGGCATGCTGTGGCTGTACGCGCAGCCGCTGCTGACGATCGCGGCGTATTTCCTGGTATTCGACGTCGTGTTCAAGCTGCGTCTCGGCGAGGGGGCGCCGACGCGCGCGGTCGGCGCATATCTGATCATCGGACTAGTGCCCTGGCTGGCGTTCTCGGACGCCGTTGGACGGGGCATGATGAGCCTGATCGACGCCGGCGCACTGCTGCAGAAGAACCCGATGCCGCCAGCGCTCTTCCCGACCCGCGCCGTGCTCTCGAGCGCAGTGGTCTTCGTGCCCCTGCTGGTGGTCCTTGTGCCGATGTACGGCTCGCTGCATGGATTCAGCCCCGCGCTGGCGCTGCTGCTGCCGCTGCTGGCGATCGCGGTACTGACCTGGTGCCTGTTGGCCTACGCGCTGGCCATCCTGGCCGCCGCGCTGCGCGACGTGACACAGGTGGTCACGTTCGTGCTTGGCGTCGGCATCTTCCTCTCCCCCGTGCTGTTCCCGCCGACCATGTTCCCGGCGGGAACGGCCTGGGTGCTCTGGTTCAATCCGATGACCCCGACGATCCTCGGCGTGCAGAACCTTCTGCTCGCAGGAGAGGCTCCCGGCGCCGGAGTCTGGCTGGCGATGATCCTGTGGCCGACTGCGTTGGCGGTCGTGCTGGATCGTCTGATCGCACGCAGTCGGGAACAACTGATCGATTGGCTTTGACGCGTGCCGATGCCGCCTGCGTTGACCGTCTCCGAGTTGGGCAAGCTCTACAAGCTCTATGACACGCCGCGAGCGCGTCTGCGGGCGCTGGTCACCGGGCGCGACACGCACCGGCCGCACTGGGCGCTCAAGGATGTTTCCTTCTCGCTCGAACGCGGCCAGTGCCTGGGCGTGATCGGCGTCAACGGCGCCGGCAAGAGCACGCTGCTCAAGCTCATCGCAGGAACGCTGCAGCCGACCACGGGCAGCATTCACCGTGGCGGTCAGGGGCGTGTCACTGCAATCCTTGAACTCGGCGCCGGATTCCACCCTGACTTCACGGGGCGCGAGAACCTGCGGTTCGCCAGCGCGCTGATCGGCATTTCTGCCGCCGAGGTCGCGCGCCTCGAGGACAGCATCATTTCCTTTGCCGAGATCGAAGACGCCATCGACCGCCCGGTCAAGACTTACTCTTCCGGCATGGCCGTGCGGCTGGCTTTTTCGTTGGTGACTGCGGTCGAACCCGACATCCTCATCATCGACGAGGCGCTAGCCGTCGGCGACCAGCATTTCCAGAAAAAGTGTGTCGAGCGCATCGACTCGTTCCGGCGCAACGGCTGCACGATCCTTTTCTGCTCGCACAGCCAGTACCACATCCGGCAGGTGTGCAACGCCGCGCTATGGCTGGACGGCGGCGCCGCGCGCGTAATGGGGCCGACCGAAATGGTCCTGGCCGCGTACGAGTCTCATGTGCGTGTGCTCGATGCACGCCAGCCAGCGGCAGCGGCGGATTCGGATCTGGCTCTTCCCTTGCCGACGGCGCTCGACCCAGGGCGGCGCGGAGCGATCCGTAAATTGACTATCGGCCCGCTCGGTACCGGCGCGCCCCCGGCTCTGCAGGGCGATTCGCTCGAGGTCAGCATGGTGGCGCATGTCGTCGGCGACGAACAGCCGAATTTTGCGGTGATGCTCGAGCAGGTGGGCGGCGTGGGCATCACGTCGGTCGCAACGCACGTCGATGGCGCGTGTGCGTCGCGTCAACCGGACGGCACCTGGCGCGCGACAGTCACGTTTCCGGATCTTCCGCTGCACAGCGGGGAATATGTCGTCAGCGGCTACCTGTTCGATGCTCACGGCATCCTCGTCTACGATGAGTGGCTGCAATACGCGCGGTTCCTGTATGCATCTCCGGCGCGTCTTCCCGGGTTGGTGTCACTGAAGCACCGCTGGTCATGAGCCTTGCCCGGCTGCGTGCCGAAGCGCGCGATCTGCTCGAACTCGTTCTGATTCCGGGTCTGGCCGTGATTCTCCCGTGGCCGATCTGCTTTCGCATCTTCCGCGTCCTTTGCCGCGCAGACTTCCTCTACCGTGACGATTGCACAGAGGCGCTCGACCAGGCGCGCGAGCGCGGCTGGGTTCGCGACGAGCCCGCGCGCTGGCTCCAGCGCTGC
>JAHEDN010000013.1:0-6930 GCA_024641225.1 Burkholderiales bacterium
GGCCGACCAGTACCGAAACTCGGTGTGGCTCGGCGAACGCGACTGCTCGATGCAGCGCAGGCACCAGAAGATCATCGAAGAATCGCCCGCGCCGGGCATCCCGCGCAAACTGGTCGAGCGAATCGGCGACCGTTGTGCCGACGCCTGCCGCCGGATCGGTTACCGCGGCGCCGGCACTTTCGAGTTCCTGTACGAGAACGGCGAATTCTTCTTCATCGAGATGAACACCCGGCTTCAGGTCGAGCATCCGGTCACCGAGATGGTGACGGGAATCGACCTGGTGCAGCAGCAGATCCGTGTCGCCGCCGGAGAAAAACTCACTTTCCGGCAACGCGACATCGCGTTGCGCGGGGCCGCCATCGAGTGCCGGGTCAACGCCGAGGACCCGTACCGGTTCACACCGAGCCCGGGTCGCATCACAGCCTGGCACGCGCCCGGCGGGCCAGGCGTGCGGGTCGACTCGCACGCCTACAGCGGCTACTTCGTGCCTCCGAACTACGACTCGATGATCGGCAAGCTGATTTGCTACGGGGACACGCGCGCGCAGGCGATCGCCCGAATGTCCGTGGCGCTGTCGGAGATGGTCGTCGAAGGGATCCAGACCAACATTCCTCTGCACCGCGAACTGATGGTTGACGAGAAGTTCGTTCAAGGTGGCACAAGCATCCACTATCTGGAAAAGCGCCTCGCCGCAAGGCTGCCCAAACCGGGATAGTCGCTGGCGACCGGCCGGCGTTCGTCCCGGCGGATGCTGCGGCGGAGGGCGGGCCGGCACGTTTGCGCCGGGCATGTTCCCATGATGCTCGAGGTCACGCTGCTCGCCGATGCCGCTTCGGTTGAAGCCCTGTCCGATGCGCTGCTCGCCAGCGGGGCCCTGTCGGTGTCGATCGAAGACGCGGACGCCGACACCTCGGACGAGCACCCGCTTTTTGGCGAGCCGGGGGGGGAACCCGAGCACGCCGCCTGGCGACATAACCGGCTGTCCGCGCTGCTTGCGGCGGGCACCGACCCGGCGCAGCTTCTTGCTGTCGCCTGTGAGACCCATTCGATCGCGACACCCCGGATCTGCGCGCAGCGTCAGGTCCTGGATGCTGACTGGGTTCGCCTGACGCAGGCGCAGTTTCCTCCGACCCATATCGGCGATTCCCTCTGGATCGTGCCGACCTGGCATGAACCGCCCGATCCCGCAGCGATAAACATCCGGCTCGACCCCGGTGTCGCATTCGGCACCGGCACCCATCCGACCACCCGACTGTGCCTGTCGTGGCTGTTGCATCACCCGCTGCGTGGCGCAAGCGTGCTCGACTTCGGCTGCGGTTCCGGCGTGCTCGCAATCGCCGCAGCGAAACTCGGTGCACGGGAGGTAATCGGCACCGACATCGATGAGCAGGCCCTCGTTGCAGCGCGCGCCAACAGTGCGCGCAATGCGGTCGACGCTCGCTACACTGTTCCCGATCTGCTTCCAGCCAAACAATTCGACGTCGTGCTCGCAAACATTCTCGCCAACCCGCTGCGCGTGCTTGCGCCGATGCTGCTGGCCCGCGTGGCTCCGGGAGGGGCGCTCGTGCTGTCGGGCGTGCTGCAGCGACAGGCCGGCGAGCTGTTGGCCGTTTACGCGCGGTCTGACAGCGCGCTGCCGCTTGCCATCTGGGCGAGCGAGGACGGATGGGTATGCCTGGCCGGGCGTCGTGCCGGTTCGATAGCGCTCCCGGGCTGACCAGCGATGGCACTCGGCACGCGCTGCCCGAACTGTCACGCGCTTTTCCGCGTCGCCGCGGACCAGTTGAAGCTGCGCGGCGGGCTGGTCCGTTGCGGCGCCTGCCAGCATGTGTTCGACGCGATCGGCACGCTCAACTACATCGACGATGCCACGCTGTCGACGTCGGCGCAGGCGCCATCGCCTGCGGTCGGCGCGGTCATCGCGGCCATCAGAAAGGCGGAATCCGCCGCTGGCGATGCAATGTCCATGCACGACGCATCGGCGCCCGCGCCAGCACGTCCCGCATCGGACATCGACGCTCAGCCGCAGGCGGGCGCGATCATCGCCGAAGGCGGGGAACCTGACGGTGCCTCCGGTGTTGCCACCGATGCGGATCGAACGTCGATTCCCTTTGACGCTGCGCCGCAAGCGTCGACCCCGGCACACGAAGGTCCGCACATTTCGGCCACCCCCATCGGCGAGGCGCAGGCCATCGACGTCGCGCAGGCCGTCTTGGCCGAGAAAGGCGAGACGGGGCCAATCGCCGCCGATGAGCGGCTCCCTGCGACGGGACCGGCAGAGCCGGCTTTCCTGCGCGAAGCGCCGACGCCCAGGAGGCGCAAGATCTCCATGCTGTTCGGTGGCGCCGCGATCCTGCTCGCCCTGCTGCTGCTGGCGCAGCTCGCCGTCACTTTCCGAGCCGAAATCCTCACGAAGTTTCCGAATGCCCGGCCTGCGCTCGGTCAGCTGTGCAAGATCTTCCGCTGCACCGTCAGCTGGCCCACGCGCGGTGACTTGCTCGCGGTGGTCGGCAGCGAGTTGCAGGCGCTTCCCGGCACGAGCGTCTTTGAGCTGACCGCCATCGTGCGCAATCGCGGCAATCTGACGCTGGCGCTTCCCGCCGTCGAGCTGACGCTATCCGACACGCTGAACCGCACTGTCGCACGCAAGGTCTTCGTGCCGAGCGACTACCTGACCGCCGAGGCTGATCCACAGGCGACTCTGCAGGCCGGGCTGGAAGCGGGCGCGGACCTGACCATCAAGGTCGTGTTCGAGGCGCGCGGCCTGAACGCATCGGGTTTCATCGTCTATCCCTTCTATCTTTGATTCTCATTCGGCTTCGGGCCGCGAGCGGCGACCCCGCGAACCGAGCGCCGCGGAAGCAAGGTAACGGATTGCCATGGGCACGCTGATCTGCGGTTCGATCGCTTTCGATTCAATCATGGTCTTCAGGGGCCGCTTCAAGGATCACATCCTCCCCGACAAAGTGCACATCCTGAATGTCGCCTTCCTTGTGCCACAGCTACGGCGCGAATACGGCGGGACCGCAGGCAACATTGCCTATAGCCTGAAACTGCTCGGCGGCGACCCACTGCCGATGGCAACGGTTGGCAGCGACGCAGCAGCGTACCTGCAGCGTTTCGAAGCTCTCGGCATCAACCGCACGCATTTGCACGAGGTCGCCGACAACTACACCGCGCAGGCCTTCATCACCACCGATCTGGACGACAACCAGATCACCGCCTTCCACCCCGGCGCGATGTCGCTTTCCCACCTGAACCAGGTGCCGGGCGACGGTTCGATCCGCCTTGGCATCGTTGCGCCCGACGGCCGCGAAGGCATGCTCGCCCACGCGACCCAGTTTGCCGAGCTCGGAATTCCGTTCATCTTCGATCCCGGACAGGGGCTGCCGATGTTCGATGCGCCTGAACTGGAGACGTTCCTCGACCGTGCCACCTATGCGGTGTTCAACGACTACGAGGCGCAACTTGTCGTCGAAAGGACCGGCAGGCCGATTTCAGCGCTGGCGAAGAAGGTCAGGGCGCTGATCGTCACTCGCGGCGGCGAGGGATCCGACGTCCACATCGACGGGCGCGTGCTGCACGTTCCGGCGGCGAAAGCACGGCGGGTCGTCGACCCAACCGGATGCGGCGACGCCTACCGGGCCGGCCTGCTCTACGGGCTGGCCAACGGCCTGGACTGGGAAACAACCGGTCGTCTCGCCGCAGTGATGGGCGCGCTGAAGATCGAGCACAGCGGCGCGCAGAATCACAGCGCAAGCCGCGACGAGATCGCCGAACGGTTTCGCGATACCTTCGGCTACGGTCCGTGGTAGGTCAGGCGGCTACAGGCCACTGCCGCCGAGCACGATCAGCATCACGTTGACGATCAGGATCACCACGATCGGCGACAGATCGATGCCGCCAATGAGCGGCAAGGCACGTTGAAACGGGGCGAGGAAGGGCCGCACAAGCAACGATACGGCTGGCGCGATCGGCGCATGCGGGTTCACCCAGCTCAACACAACGTGCAGCAAGGTCAGCCAGAGCACCAGGTAAAGCGCCCAGCGCAACAGCTGGATCAGCGCCATGAGCAGGAGGCCCGTCCACGGCCAACTGTCCACGCCGACGCCTACCAGCAGGAACCGCAGGCCCAGAAAGACGGTCGCCACGAGCAAGGCGGCCAGCAACGTGGCCGCGTCGAAGCGGCCGACCGCGGGCACGAGGCGCCGTAGCGGGCGCACCACCCAGTCGGTGAGCGCGATGGCGAACTGAGCCAGCGGGTTTCGCGCCGGCATGCCCAGATAGTTCATGTAGGCACGCGCCAGCAGGGTCACCCCGAGGATCACCGCAACCGTTTGCAGCAAGAAATCGGCGATATCGACCAGAAGCATGGCGGCGCGGGCAACAGGGCAGTGCGAACGATTCTAGCGACGCGCGACGTGCAGAAAGAAACGGGGCGCTGAGAGTCTCAGCGCCCCGGTGAAAGCTAGAGCTGTTCGCGGCCGACTACGGACGGCTGCCGGTCGGGAATGGCCATGCAGCCGCCGGATTCAACGCCGTTTTTGCGCCAGGCGCCGCCGCCGGAGCGGCCGCCGCCGGCTTGGCTGCCGGGGCGGCCTTTTTGGCAGGCTTCGCTCTGGCGGCTGGCTTGGCCGCAGCCTTTTTAGCTACTTTTTTTTTAGTAGCTTTCTTGGCGGTCTTCTTGGCCGCCTTCTTGACCATCTTCTTAGCTACGGCCTTCTTGGCCTTCTTCGCTACGGCTTTCCTGGCGGTCTTCTTGGCCGCTTTCTTGACCATCTTCTTGGCTACGGCCTTCTTGGCCTTCTTCGCTACGGCTTTCTTGGCCTTCTTCGCCGCTGCCTTCTTGATGGTCCGCTTCGCCGCGGCCTTCTTCACCGTCTTCTTGGCTGCCTTTTTCGCAGTTTTCTTCGTTGCCATGGTCATCTCCTAAATGGGATGGATAGAGGGTTGATGAGCAAACCCGAAGAGGCGCAAACAGGCCTCGCTCGAGCTATTCATCGGCGCATGCAGACGCGCTGTCGCCGCGGCAAACCCAGAAGTGCGTTTTGATGGGCGCACATCCGAGTGGAGCGCGGAACGGTCAGTGCGAAGACCGCTGACGCTGATGAATTCGGCACCGCGCAGCGTGACCGGCGCAGGCCGGTTCGCGCGCAAAGAAAACGCCGGCACGCGGCCGGCGTCTAGAAGGGAGGGAGATTTCGACTGGCTGAACGACTTGGCTGCCGGCGTTTTCGGAGAGGGAACGACTCCGCAAGACCGGTTTGTCTCGTAAGCGATTCGTCCAGTGTCTTTGACGACGGAGCTTTTACTGTGGCTGTCTGAGTTCAATGTCGTGATCGAAGTTCGCTGTTTGATCAACGAATCGAGCAACTCAACATGAGAATGCTTTTTACTCTCAATCAAATTTGCTCGCAAGAGTTTTCGCGCATTTGGCGCGCGAGTTGTTCGATTTATTCAACGCCTTCACAACGACATCATCTCGTCGAACTCATGAACATGAATGAGCGGCGGTCGAAGTCCTGCTCATGCTTCATTCCCAACTCAGCGCTCCGCCCGTCTGATACTCGATGACCCGTGTTTCGAAAAAGTTGCGCTCCTTCTTCAGATCGATCATCTCGCTCATCCACGGGAACGGGTTCTCCTCGACGGCGAACAGCGCCTCGATGCCGATCTGCTGGGCGCGTCGGTTGGCGATGTAGCGCAGGTAGCCCTTGAACATCGGCGCGTTCAGTCCAAGCACGCCGCGCGGCATGGTGTCCTCGGCATAGGCGTACTCAAGCTCGACCGCGCGCCTAAAAAGGGCGCGAATCTCCTCGCGGAACTCCGGCGTCCAGAGATTCGGGTTTTCCATCTTGATCTGGTTGATGAGATCGATGCCGAAGTTGCAGTGCATCGACTCGTCGCGAAGGATGTACTGGTACTGTTCGGCCGCGCCGGTCATCTTGTTCTGCCGGCCCAGCGCCAGGATCTGAGCGAAACCGACGTAGAAGAACAGTCCCTCCATCAGGCAGGCGAAGACGATCAGGCTCTTCAGCAGCTCTTGGTCGTTCTCCAGAGTGCCGGTGGTGAAGCTCGGGTCCGTCAGCGTGTCGATGAACGGGATCAGGAACTCGTCCTTGGCCCGGATCGAGGCGATCTCGTGGTACGCGTTGAAAATCTCACCCTCGTCCAGCCCGAGGGACTCGACGATGTACTGGTAGGCGTGGGTGTGGATCGCCTCCTCAAAGGCCTGCCGCAGGAGGAACTGCCGGCATTCCGGCGCCGTGATATGCCGGTAAGTGCCCAGCACGATGTTATTGGCGGCCAGCGAGTCGGCGGTCACGAAGAAGCCGAGGTTGCGCTTCACCACCCGCCTTTCGTCCTCGGTCAGGCCGCCGGGGTCCTTCCACAACGCGATGTCGCGGGACATGTTGATCTCCTGCGGCATCCAGTGGTTGGCGCAGGCCGACAGATACTTGTCCCAGGCCCACTTGTACTTGAACGGCACCAGCTGGTTGACGTCGGTGCGGCCGTTGATGATCCGCTTGTCAGCAACGCTGACGCGGCGCCGGTCGGGCGCCTGCGGGACATCGGCGCCGGCGGGCACCTGCTGCGGGCGGGTCGAAGCGGCGGCGAGTGACCGCGGCGGGACCGATCCCGGGGTGATGTCATCCCACGCGAGCATGCCGAGTCCTCCTGTAATTCCTTGTGCGCCTTCGCTCGGCCCCGCTCACTGGCAGGCTTCGCAGTCAGCAAACCCTGGATCACCCGGCCGCAGAAGGCAGACCCTGCCCTCGGTTTCGTCAGTGGCTGGCGCCGCGCCAAGGCCGTCCCCGTTCGGAACCGCGTTAAGTTGCCCGGTCCTCGCGCCGGTCGATTTTTCGGCGTGCGTGGCGCCAATCGTGCGCAGGTAGTAGGTCGTCTTCAGACCGCGCAGCCAGGCGAGCC
>JAHEDN010000013.1:6940-16630 GCA_024641225.1 Burkholderiales bacterium
CACTGTATCGAGTTGCACTTGCGCCTGCGCAGCCGCGGCATCGAGTCCCGACACGCCACCACCGGAAGACACAGCATTGAGCGTGCCCGACTTCACCGTGCTCTTCTCCGCGTGGGTCGCCCCCATCGTGCGCAGGTAGTACGTCGTCTTCAGGCCGCGCAGCCAGGCGAGCCGGTAGGTTTCGTCGAGCTTCCTACCCGACGCCCCCGCCATGTAGATGTTGAGCGATTGCGCCTGGTCGATCCATTTCTGTCGGCGTGCCGCACATTCGACCAGCCATTTCGGCTCGATCTCGAATGCGGTGGCGTACAGGCGGCGGATATCTTCCGGAATCCGGTCGATGCGCGCGAGCGAGCCGTCGAAGTGCTTGATGTCGGCGACCATCAGCTCGTCCCACAACCCCAGCCGCTTAAGGTCGCGCACGAGGTGCCCGTTGACGACCGTGAACTCGCCCGACAGGTTGCTCTTCACGAACAGGTTCTGGAATGTCGGCTCGATGCTGGCGTCGACGCCGATAATGTTGGAGATCGTCGCCGTCGGGGCAATCGCGACGCAGTTCGAATTGCGCATGCCGTGCCGGCGGATCCGGACGCGCAGCGCGTCCCAATCCATCGTCGCCGAGTTGTCGACCTCTACAAAGCCGCCACGGTTCTCGGCAAGCAGGCTCAGCGTGTCCTGCGGCAGGATGCCGCGATCCCAGAGCGAACCGGCGAAAGACGAGTAGCGACCCCGCTCGGCAGCTAGTTCGGTCGAGGCCCAGTAGGCGTGGTAGCAGACCGCCTCCTGGCTTCGGTCGGCGAACTCTACGGCGGCCTCTGACCCGTATGGCACCTGCATCATGTGCAGGCAGTCCTGGAAGCCCATGATGCCCAGGCCGACCGGCCGATGACGCAGGTTGGAGTTGCGCGCCTTTCCCACCGCGTAGTAGTTGATGTCGATGACGTTGTCGAGCATGCGCATCGCGGTGCTGATGGTCCGCGCCAGCTTGGCGTCATCGAGCTGGTAGCCGCCCTGACCGTCGTCGACCATGTGCGCCGGCAGGTTGACCGAGCCCAGATTGCACACGGCGATCTCCGCTGGGTTGGTGTTCAGCGTGATCTCGGTGCAAAGGTTGGAACTGTGGATCTGGCCTGCGTGCTGCTGCGGGCTGCGCAGGTTGCATGCATCCTTGAAGGTGATCCATGGATGCCCCGTCTCGAACAGCATCGACAGCATCCTGCGCCACAGTTGCACGGCGGGGAGCTTCCTGAACAGTTTCAGCTCGCCGCGCGCGGCTTTCTCCTCGTAGCGGACGTAGGCCTCCTCGAAGGCCTTGCCTGTCTTGTCGTGCAGATCCGGGCAATCGGACGGCGAGAAGAGCGTCCAGTCGCCGTTTTCCATTACCCGCTTCATGAACAGGTCCGGAATCCAGTTCGCGGTATTCATGTCGTGCGTGCGGCGGCGATCGTCGCCCGTGTTCTTGCGCAGCTCCAGGAACTCCTCGATATCCAGGTGCCACGTTTCCAGATAGCAGCACACGGCGCCCTTGCGCTTGCCGCCCTGGTTGACCGCCACTGCAGTGTCGTTGACCACCTTGAGGAACGGCACCACGCCCTGGCTCTTGCCGTTCGTGCCCTTGATGTGCGAACCGAGCGCCCGAACCGGCGTCCAGTCGTTGCCCAGCCCGCCGGCATACTTGGCGAGCAGCGCGTTCTCCTTGATCGCCTCGTAGATGCCGTCCAAGTCGTCGGAAACGGTGGTGAGATAGCAGGACGAAAGCTGCGAGTGTCGGGTGCCGCTGTTGAACAGCGTCGGCGTCGAGTTCATGAAGTCGAAGCTCGATAGAACCTCGTAAAACTCGATCGCGCGGACTTCACGGTCGATCTCGTTGATCGCCAGCCCCATTGCCACCCGCATGAAGAACGCCTGCGGCAGCTCGAAGCGTCGGCCGTCGTGGTGCAGAAAGTAGCGGTCGTAAAGCGTTTGCAGACCGAGATAGTTGAACTGGAGGTCGCGCCCGGGCTGCAGCGCCCGCGCCAGCTGCTGGAGATCGAACTGGGCCAGCCGCTCATCGAGCAGTTCGGCCTCGATGCCATAGCGGATGAAGTCCGGGAAGTACTCCACGTAACGCTCTGCCATCGCTTCTTGGGCCACCTCCTCGCCGAGCACTTCGCGGCGGACGGTGTGCAGCAGCAGCCGCGCGGTGACGTAGGAGTAGGCGGGGTCCCTCTCGATCAGCGCACGCGCCGCGAGGATCGCCGACCTCGTCACTTCTTCGAGCGTGACTCCGTCATAAAGGTTCTTGGCCGTTTCGGCGACGATTGCCTCCGCCGAGACGTGATCGGTCAGCCCGACGCAGGCGGAATCGACCAGAGCGCGTATCCGCGCCAGATCCAGCGGCACTCGCCGGCCGTTATCAACCATCGTCAGCGGCGGTTCGGCCTGCGCCTCTTCCTTCTTCAGCCGAGCCCGCTCCTGCGCGCGCTTCTCTCGGTACAGCACATAGGCGCGGGCGACGTCATGTGCCCCGTCGCGCATCAGCGATAGCTCAACCTGGTCCTGAACATCCTCGATATGGAATGTGCCGCCAGCAGGCTGCCGGCGCAGCAGCGCTCCGACGACGCCAGCCGTCAGCTTTTCGATCTGCTCGCGCACCGCGCTGGACGCGGCCGCCTGGTTGCCGCGCACGGCGAGAAAGGCCTTGGTCATCGCAACTGCGATCTTGTGCGGCTCGAAGCCGACCACCGCTCCGTTGCGACGGATAAGCCTGTAGTCGGCAAAAGACGTGGCGGCCACTCGGCTGAGGCCGCCTTCTTCTGCGGCCCGCAGTGGCCGCGGCGATTCGAAAGTCCCTGCCGCTTCCAAGGTGCCAGACTGACTTTGCTGCATCCTGCCCTCGTCGCTGTCGAATTCAATCGCCCGACACCGGCGCCTGCCTCCTGGGTTCAGGATGAAGGCATGGCGCCCTGCGCATACAAACTGTTGAACGCTGCCGCAACTCGCGGACCACGCGTCGGTCGCGGCCGGCCCCTTCCTGCACGTGGCCCGCCGAGGCCGGTCACGCCGCAGGAAGGCCGGCGATGAAAGCACTACATATTGTGTCTATCAAGCCGCTATGCACTACGTATTGTGGAAACGGATGATAGGCGTTGTCACCGGCAAACTCAACCACCGCGTACGAGCCTGCCGGGGCAGCGGGCGACCGAATCGGGCCAGGGCCGCGCCCGGTACGCCAGTTCAACGGGCCGGCTGCTACGGCAGCCAGTCCGCAGGAAGGTCTGCCTCTTCAGCGAAACGCCGCCACTCGAACAGCGGGCCGGGATCTGTCTTGCGGCCGGCAGCGATATGGCTGTGCCCGCGAACCGCGTGCAGCGGCAGCACGGCGCGCAGCGCCTGCGTCAGCCGCGCCAGCGCCGCATACTGCGCCGGCTCGAAGGCAGTGAAGTCGGTGCCTTCGAGCTCGATGCCGATCGAGTAGTCGTTGCATCGGGTGCGGCCCTGGAAGCTTGACGCGCCCGCGTGCCATGCGCGCCGGCCGCAACCGACGAACTGGGTCGTTCGACCGTCGCGCTCTATCACGAAGTGCGCGGAGACATGCACACCGGCGAGCAGCTCCAAGAATGGATCGTCCCCGGTGTCGAGGCGGTTGCAGAAAAGCTCTTCGACACAGCCACTGCCGAAACGCCCCGGTGGCAGGCTGATGTTGTGCAGCACGAGAAGATCGATCGGCAGGCCCACCGGGCGCGCGTCGCAGTTTTCGCTAGGCAGCTGCCGGATGCCGGCGCACCAGCCGTCGGCATCGATCTGCAGCGGCGGCGCGGCCAGTGCCACTACTTCAGGCCGAGCCGCTGCATGCGATAGCGCAATTGCCGGAAAGTGATGCCGAGCAGCTGCGCGGCGGCCGTGCGGTTGCCGCCCGTCTTGCGCAGCGCAGCGAGCAAGGCTTCGCTTTCGATGGCGTCAAGATAGGACGCGAGGTCGGTCGGGACGCCATCAGCGGACGGCGTCGTTGCTGCGGCGTCCTCGGCCGGTTCCGTGCTTGCCGCGGCGGCTTGACCCGATATCGCCGCGTCCGCATCGTCTGGCGCCTCGACCGCGGGAAGCATCAGGTCGGCCGGCGTCAGTTCACGCCCGCCCGCCAGCGCTACACCACGTTCGAGAACGTTCTCCAGTTCGCGGACGTTGCCCGGGAACGGATAGCCCTGCAATTCCTGCAATGCTTCGCGAGAAAGGCTGGCGCGCTCCTCGCCACCACGCAGCGCCAGTCGATCGAGAATCCCTTCGGCCAGCATGCCGATGTCCTCCGATCTTTCCCGAAGGCTAGGCAAGTGCAGTTCAATCACGTTGAGCCGGTAGAACAGATCCTGGCGAAATCGCCCTGCCGCCACGAGCTTTGCCAGATCCTGATGCGTCGCGCTCAGGATGCGCACATCGACGGGGTCCTCAGAGGTCGAGCCGACCTTGCGTACACGCCGTTCCTGGATGGCGCGCAGTAGCTTGACCTGCATCGGCAGCGGCAACTCCGCCACTTCATCGAGGAACAGCGTGCCGCCGACCGCGGCATGAAAGAAGCCGTCGCGATCCCGTTCGGCGCCAGTGAAAGCCCCTTTGCGGTAGCCGAAGAATTCCGCCTCCATCAACGTCTCCGGGATCGCCCCGCAGTTGACCGCGACGAACGGCAGCAGCCGGCGCGCGGAGGAGTCGTGGATCGCGCGCGCGACGAGTTCCTTCCCGCTCCCGGATTCGCCATAGATGGCCACCGGCGCCATGCTGTGCGCGAGGCGCTCGATCATCGTGCGCAGTTGCCGCATCGCCGGCGCCTCGCCACGCAGCCGGTCGATCGCCCGCGTCTGCGTCGGCGGTTGCGCACCACCGGCCGGCGGCCGGGCCAACGCCGAACGGACCAGCAGCCGAAGTTGGTCGAGATCGACCGGCTTGGCGAGATAGTCGAAAGCGCCCGCCTTAAGGGCGGCGACCGCGTTTTCCGCGCTGCCGTACGCCGTGATCACCGCAATCGGAGTGTCGCCACGAGCGGCGACCTGCTGCACCAGCTCGAGGCCGGTGCCGTCCGGAAGACGCATGTCGGCAAGGCACAGCGCGTATCGCCGGCGTGCGAGCAGATCGCGTGCGCTGCCGAGGGAGTCCGCAGTGTCGACGTCGAGTCCGAGCCGGCCCAGCGTCAGCGACAGCAGTTCCCGCAGGTCAGCCTCGTCATCGACCACCAGAACGGCAGGCACCCGCTCATGGGTCGCATCCGCCACCGGTGCAGGCCGTGGTTCACTCATTGGGCGTCATCGTATCCAGGTAGTCCGATTCTTGCCGCCTGGCGTCCTCTTGTGCAAAGCGAATGACGAAGCCTCGGCCCGGGCTGCCATCGGGCAGCGTCAACTCGCCGTATGCCAGCTGACAGCGGTTAGCCAGGCAGAACTCACGCGCGATGTACAGGCCGAGCCCAGTGCCGGCCACATGGGTGGTATTAAAGGGTTCGAAAAGGGTGCTGCGCGCCGCTTCGGCAACCCCCGGCCCGTCGTCCAGCACCCACAACGCGAGGCCCGACGGCTGCTCATCGACCCGCACGCACACCGCTCCAGCGGCGTCGCTGGCGTAGCGCAGCGCGTTGTCGACCAGGTTGTACAGGACCTGCCGCAGGTGAGACCGCTCGAATTTCGCCCGCGCACCAGTCGGCACTTCGATCTTGAGCCTTTCCTGCACCTGCGGGCGGTCGCGAAGAAAGTCCTGCAGCCAGTCCTCGAGGAAGCCGGCCAGTTCGATCTCGTCGCCCAGTGGGGCCTCACGGCGGGCGACCCGCAGAATGTCGTCGACGAGGCGATTCAACCGCAGCGTGTTTTCTCTCACGATCGACGCCAGGCGCGCGAGGCCCGCATCGTGCGCATCCTCGACGAGGAGCTGGCTGGCATGGCTGATTGCGGCCAGCGGATTGCGGATCTCGTGGGCAATGGAGGCCGTCAACCGGCCCATCGATGCCAGTTTGAGCTGCTGGGCTCGCTCATCGAGCGCTCGCTGGTCTTCAAGAAAGATGAGGAACTCGCCACTTTGCACGGCCGTCGGCTGTACGAAGCGCGCACGCAGCCTGAGCGCCGGCAGGTCGACCAAGTTGGCACCGTGCGTCGCTCCTGCCCCTCCCCCCTCGCGCCAGCGCTCGAACCCCGTCACCAGCGACGCCAGGCGATCGAACGATGACAGCCGCTCACCGGTGAGTTGCGCTTCCGGCTTCATCCCGATGAGTACGCGCGCGGCGCGGTTGTTTGCCCGTACGCGCGTCGCGGCGTCCACGACAACGACGCCCTGCTCGAGTTGCGCGATGACCAGCCGATTGATGGCGAGTTGGTTGTGCAGGTTGCGCCCCCGCTGCCTGGCCAACTGCGCCTGCACGGCCAGCCGCTGCGCCAGCAGCCGGAGCAGCGCGGTGATTGCAAACATCATCGCGCCATAAAGCCCGGCCTGAAACAGCGATGCCTCGGCACCTGTGGCGCTCAGCGAGCGCGCCAAGGTGTCCAGCAGGATCGTGATGACTGCCAGCGAGCAAACGAAAAAGACGGCAGCCGTCGGCAGCAGCAGCGAGGCGCCGGCCAGCGGCAACAGATAAAGCACGACAAGACCTGAACGCAGGCCGCCGGCCGTGATCATCAGCGCCGAGATAAGCACCAGGTCGAACGCGATCTGCGCCGCAATGTGGGCAATCGCACGGCGCCGGATGTACATCGAGGCAAGTGCCAGTGCCACCGAGCCGACGAAGTAAATGCTCGCCGCCGCCAAGTAAACCGGTGCCGACCCGCCCCCTATCGTGCCTCCGAGTGCTGCAGCGGCCAGCAGCAGACCGATGGCGATGATCAGGCGCGCCAGCCCAAGATACTGCAAGGTAGGCCACTGCGGCGACCCGGAGTCATCGTCGCGATCGAGCTCGACAGGCGCGCCGCTCGCGTCGCCTCGCTCACGAAGCCCGCTCATGGCCGTGCCCTCGACCCCGGAGGCCCGCAGATACTCGCGCCTGCGCGGAGTCATCGCCTGGTCTCCAACGACCTCCCCGTGCCCGGGAGCGGGCGGTCTCGTAGCAGCCCTTCGGGCCTCATCGAGCGTCGCGTTCGAGGCGGCGGTGGGCATCGCTGCAGTACCAGCGGCCAGCAGCGTCGAGCGCTTCGGATTTCGGCACGTTCAGGCCGCAGTAGTCGCAGCGAACCATCGCCTCCCCGGCTGCAGTGGGCTTCCCCATGGCCCCGCCTGTATCGCGGCGCTGGCCGACACGCCAGATACGGAAGGCAACATAAAGCCCGACGCCAAGGAGAACGAAGAAAAGGATGCGTCCCATCAAACCCGCCCGAGGATCACTTCGAGCACGAAACGGCTTCCAACATAGGCTAGCAGCAGCATCAGAAAGCCGGCGAATGTCCAACGCAGCGCCGTTCGCCCGCGCCAGCCGAAGACGATGCGACCGCCCATGAGGCCGGCGAAGACCAGCCAGGACGCAATCGTGAAAACCGTCTTGTGTTCGAAACGCAAGGCACGGCCGAACAGCTGTTCCGAGAAGAACACTCCGGTGATCAGGGTTGCCGTCAGCAACAGGAAGCCAGCACCGATTTGCCGAAACAGCAGCCGCTCGAGCGCGAGCAGCGATGGCAGCTGGCCAAAAATGCGTCCGAGGCCACGCGCCGGCGCCTGCAGCGGTGCATGCAGCCGGCGGTCGAGAACGGCCATCAGAAGCGCGTGCAGGGCGGCGATGGTAAGCAGGCTGTACGCAGCAATTGCGACCAGCAAGTGCAGGCGAAGCGCCGTCGAGTCGACGCCTGCGGCAATCGGCACGCCCTGAAACGGCAGCGGCAGGAGTACGCAGACCGCCGCGGCCGGCAGCACCAGGACATCCAGACCTCGCACCGGCACGAACATGCCCTCGATCCACAGAACCACAACCGCAAGCAGCAGCGTCGCGGACAGTGCCTGAGCGAAGCCGAAGCGGAACTCGCCGCCGCCTGCGATGGCTAGACCGAGCAGCGTTGCATGCGCCAGAGCCAGCAGCGGCAGGAGCGCGGCGCGCCAGCGCGCCGTGCGCTCCGGCGCTCCCAACGTCCGCCAGGTCATCCAGGCGAGTACAACGTACGCGGCGGCAACGACTGCGGCGCCGCCCCCGTAGAATCCGCTCGTTGTCATAGTCGTTTGTATAGCACGCGCCGACATTTTCGAGCGCCTTCCCGCCCATGCTCGATTCGCTGACTGAACGTCTGGGGCGCGTCGTCAAGACGATGCGCGGTCAGGCACGTCTGACTGAAGCCAACACGCAGGAGATGCTGCGCGAGGTGCGCGTGGCGCTGCTCGAGGCCGACGTTGCCCTGCCCGTCGTTCGCGAGTTCATCGCCCGCGTCCGCGACAAGGCATTCGGAGAGGAAGTTGTCGGAAGCCTGACTCCCGGCCAGGCGCTGGTCGGCGTCGTGCATCGCGAACTCACGATGCTGATGGGCGGAGACCTTCCGCTGGCGCAGCGCGAGATCAACCTGGCGGTGCAGCCCCCGGCGGTCATCCTGCTGGCGGGGCTGCAGGGCGCAGGCAAGACAACCACGGCCGCCAAGCTCGCCAAGTGGCTAATCGAGGAACGCAAAAAGAAGGTGCTGTCGGTGTCCGCCGACGTCTACCGCCCGGCGGCCATTGAGCAGCTGAGAACGGTCAGCGAGCAGGCCGGCGCGCAGTTCTTCCCCAGTAGCGCCGGCGAACTTCCGATCGACATCGCGCGCCGCGCCCTGGACCATGCCCGGCGCCATTTCTTCGATGTCCTGATCGTCGATACCGCAGGCCGACTCGCTATCGACGAAGCAATGATGCAGGAGGTCGCTTCGTTGCACGCCGCGCTCAAGCCGGTGGAGACGCTTTTCGTAGTGGACAGCATGCTGGGGCAGGATGCTGTCAATACGGCGAGGGCCTTTGCGGAGCGGATGCCGCTGACCGGCGTGATCCTCACCAAGCTTGATGGCGATGCGCGCGGCGGCGCCGCACTTTCGGTACGCCACATCACCGGCAAGCCGATCAAGTTCGTCGGCATCGCGGAGAAAATCAGCGGCCTGGAACGCTTCGATCCGGAGCGCATGGCCGGCCGCGTGCTCGGCATGGGCGACGTCGTCTCGCTGGTCGAGGACGTCCGCAAGGCGGTCGACCTGAAGTCCGCCGAGAAGCTGGCGAAGAAGATCCAGGCCGGAGATCGCTTCGACCTGAGCGACTTCAAAGAACAGATCGTCCAGATGCGCCGCATGGGGGGCCTTTCCGGTTTGCTCGACAAACTGCCGGCGCAGCTGGCAGCGGCCGCCGGACAGGTCAGCGACAAGGACGCCGATCGCCAGGTGCGCCGCATCGAGGGCATCATCAATTCGATGACCCCAGCGGAGCGCACCCGACCTGAACTGCTGAAGGCGTCGCGAAAGCGGCGCATTGCCGCCGGCAGCGGCGTTCCGGTGCAGGAAATCAACCGCTTGCTCAGCCAGTTCGAGCAGATGCGTTCGATGATGAAGCAGATGAAGAAGGGCGGGCTGTCAAAGATGATGCGTGCAATGGGCGGCCTTGCGTCGCTACGCGGCGCGTCGCCGGGACTGCCGAAGCGCTGAGACGGTGCCCGACAGAAGCGACGCGACAAGGAGCCACAGCGACCAATCTCGTGCTAGGTCAGGTGGATATCGAAACAGGCTTGCGAGGCTGGCCGGACCGGCCGACGTG
>JAHEDN010000284.1 GCA_024641225.1 Burkholderiales bacterium
GATCGGGAAGCCCGGCACCGGATAGATGACCTCGTCGCCGGCGCCGTAATCGGTGACCGAAGCGATCGCGTAGGCGATGAAGGGTTTGGCGCCGGCGCCGACGACGACCTCTTCCGGCCTGATCTCGATGCCGCGTAGCTGAGACATCGAGCGCGCCGCCGCAGCGCGCAGCTCGTCGATGCCGGCCGACGGCGTGTAGCCGTGCCGGCCGTCGCGAATTGCCGCCACTGCCGCATCCTGGATATGCGCCGGCGTTGGAAAGTCCGGCTGGCCGATGCAGAACGAGATGATGTCGCGGCCGGCGCGCGCCAGCGCGTTGACCTCGGCCAGCACGACGAAGGCGTTCTCGGTGCCGAGGCTGTCGGCACGTCTGGACAGGGCGGGCATTCGGGTTCCGTGGACGGAGTGGCGACCGATTCTAGCCGCCGTGCGCGGCTACCAGTCGACGCGCAACGCAGCGCCCTGCTCGACTTTCTCCACGCGAAAGCCGCGATCGCGCAGCAGGTCTGCCAACTGGCTCAATTGCCGTGCGTCCGGCGGCCCGGAGGCAAGCGCACGCCACAACAGCCGGCAAGAGGCGTTTCCGCGCTCCGCATGCTCCTCGATCGTCGCCAACGCGACCCGTTCGTGTCGCTCGATCGCGCGCGAGGCCTCGGCACGCGAGCGCCACAAGTGCGCAGCCGGCAGCGCGACCGCCGGCAGCAGTGGCGAGGACCTCGCGATTCGGTTCTCCTGCGCCATGGCGTAGCCGAGCTCCAGATGGTCGATGGTGATACGGCGAACCACGTCGACGACGCTGTCGACGTCCTCCTCGCGCTCGACCGTCGGCACGGTGGCGACGTCGAAGCCAAGCGCGGAGAAGATGCGGCAGGCGCGTGCCAGCCAACCCGCGCCTGCGTCTTCGAGCGCGCGGATCAGCCCGCTGTCGTAGAGGCGCCCGACCCGGCCCGACGCGTACGGGAGCAGCAACGGTTCGACTGCGACGCGCGCCCGAGTCTGTCCGCGGTCGGCGGCGGCGATCAGACTTTCCGCGGCCACTTCGTTGACCAGCCGCAGCGCCGCGCCGGCCAGCGTCGAAACTGCGCGCGCCTCTTTGGCGGAATCGACCATGGCCTGGCGCCGCTAGCCGGTGATCTCGAACACCTGCCGCAGGTAGGCGAGATACGCCACGTCGTCGCACATGTTCTTCTCGGGTGAGTCGGACAGCTTCGCCACCGGCTGGCCGTTGCAGCGGACCATCTTGATGACGATCTGCAGCGCCTTGTAGCCGAGGTCGTTGGTGAGGTTGGTGCCGACGCCGAAGGCCACCCGCGCCCGGCCGCTGAATCGGCGATACAGCTCGATCACCTTGGGGAAGGTCAGCGAATCGGAGAACACCAGCGTCTTGGTGAGCGGATCGACCCGGTTGCGTTCGTAATGCGCGATCAGCCGCTCGCCCCAGGCCACGGGATCGCCGGAGTCGTGCCGCGCGCCGTCGAACAGCTTGCAGAAGTACATGTCGAAGTCGCGCAGGAAGGCGTCGAAACCGTACACGTCGCTCAATGCAATGCCGAGGTCGCCGCGGTATTCCTTGGCCCACATCTCGAAGCCGAAGGTCTGCGAGTCGCGCAGGCGCGGCCCGAGCGACTGGCACGCCTGCAGGTACTCGTGCGCCATCGTGCCGAGCGGGATCAGGCCGTGCTTGACTGCGAACATCACGTTGCTGGTGCCGGCCAGGTTCTCGCGCAGTTCGTCCTTCAGCGCGACCAGCACCTCGTCCTGCCAGCGTTTGGAGAATCGGCGCCGCGTGCCGTAGTCGGCGATGTGCAGATTCGCCAGCACCGGATCGCTGCGCACCAGCGCGATCTTTTCGGTCAGCCGGCGCCGGCCCAAGGCGAGGTCCGGCGCCCGCTGCGTGCTGCGGAAGTAAACCTCGTTGACGATCGCCAGCACCGGGATCTCGAACAGGATCGTGTGCAGCCACGGACCCCTGATGACGATGCTGATCTCGCCCGGACCCGGCTGCGCGGGCTCGACGTGGATGTACTTGGTGTTGAGCTGGAACAGGCCGAGGAAGTCGACGAAGTCGCTCTTGATGAAGCGCAGGCCCCGCAGGTAGACAAGCTCCTCCTCGGTGAAGCGCAGCGTGCACAGCGCCTCGATCTGCTCGCGGATCTCGTTGATGTAAGGCGTCAGGTCGACGCCCGCGTTGCGGCACTTGAAGCGGTACTCGACCTGCGCACCGGGGAAATGATGCAGCACGACCTGCATCATCGTGAACTTGTACAGGTCGGTGTCGAGCAGGCTGGTGATGATCATGACCGGGACGCCCGCAGCGGGAATCGGGCCCGCATTGTGGCAGCGGCCGGGCCGCCGATCAAAGAGCAGTGCAATGCGCCACTGCGGTCAGGCGTCGCCGAATTTCGGCTCGCGCCTGGCGAGGAACGCATCGAGGCCCTCGGCGAAGTCGTGGGTCGCGGCGCAGCTCAGGAACGCAGCGCGCTCGGCGTCGAGCTGGCCGCGCAGGTCGTGCTCGAACGAGATGTGCATCAGCCGCTTCAGCTGCGCGATCGCCTGCGCCGGCCCCCGCGCCAGCCGCTGCGCCAGCGCCAGCGTCTGCGCCTCGAGATCGCCGGCTGGAACCACGCGGTTGACGAGGCCCAGCCGCAGCGCCTCGGCGGCGTCGAATCGCTCGCCGAGCAGCGCGATCTCGAGCGCCTTGCGCAGGCCGACGAGCCGCGGCAGCGACCACGATCCCGCCAGGTCGCTGCTCGTGCCGATGTTCACATAGGCCAGCGTGAAGCGCGTGCCTTCGGCGGCGATGGCGAAGTCGCAGGCGAGCGCCAGGCTCAGGCCCGCGCCGGCGACTGCGCCGTGCAGGCTCGCGATCACCGGCGCGCGCATTTCCGCCAGCAGCACGATGGCCTCGTGCATCGGCCCGATCAGGGCGATGGCGGCGCCGGTCGGATCGGCGCGCAGTTCGGTCAGGTCGCCGCCGGCCATGAACGCGCGTCCCGCTCCGCCGATGATCACGGCGCGTACCGAGTGGTCGGAAGCGATGTCGCGGCAGGCATGCGCGAACGCCTGCGCGGTCGCGCGATCGAGCGCGTTGAGCACGTCCGGCCGGTCGAACTGGAGCCGCACGATCGGACCGTCGCGGCTGACCCGCAGTGAGGGGGCGGCTTCGCTCATCGCCGGCCTCGCCGGTCAGCTGACCCGGTAGTAGGCCGCGGTCGCGCCGCGGCTGGCCTTGGCCCGCGCCAGTTCGGCACGCGCCACCGTGCGCAGGTGGACCTCGTCCGGCCCGTCGATGAAGCGCAACGCGCGGCCCCAGGTCCAGAGGTACGACAGCGGCACGTCCGGCGTGAGGCCCATCGCGCCGAAGACCTGCATCGCGCGGTCGACCACCCGCGTCTGCAGCTGCGCAGCGATGACCTTGATCGCCGAGACATCGACGCGCGCCGCCGCATTGCCCTGCCGGTCCATCAGCCACGCCGCGCGCAGCACCAGCAGCCGTGCCTGGTCGATCTCGATGCGCGATTGGGCGATCCAGTCCTGCACGTTGGCGAAGTCGGCCAGGTACCTGCCGAAGGTGCGGCGTTCGAGAGCGCGTTCGCACATCAGCTCCAGTGCCAGCTCGCACTGCCCGATCGTGCGCATGCAGTGGTGCACGCGGCCCGGGCCGAGACGCGCCTGCGCCAGCCTGAAGCCCTGCCCTTCGTCGCCGAGCAGGTTCGACGCCGGCACGCGCACGTCGCGGAACACCAGCTCGCAGTGCCCGTCGGGCGAGTGGTGATGCATGATCGGGATGTTGCGCACCACGGTGAGCCCGGGCGTGTCCATCGGCACCAGCACCATCGAGTGGCGGCGGTGCGGATCGGCGTCGGGACCTTCGTCGCTGACACCGAGCAGGATCGCGATTCTGCAGTTGGGGTGCGCCGCGCCGGTGATGAACCACTTGCGGCCGTTGATCACGTACGAATCGCCGTCGCGGCGGATGCTGGTGCGGATGTTGGTCGCGTCCGACGAGGCCACGTCCGGCTCGGTCATTGCGAAGCAGGAGCGGATCTCTCCTTCGAGCAGGGGTTTCAGCCAGCGTTCCGCCTGTGCCGGCGAGGCAAACAGGTGCAGCAACTCGATGTTGCCGGTATCCGGCGCGTTGCAGTTGAAGACTTCGGAAGCCCACGGAATGCGGCCCATGATCTCGGCCATCGGCGCATAGTCGAGGTTCGACATCCGCGTGCCGGGTTCGTCCGGCTTCAGTCCCGGCAGGAACAGGTTCCACAGGCCGACCGCTTTCGCCTTCGCCTTGAGCAGTTCGATCACCTGCAGCGGATACGCTCCCGATTCCGCCAGCCGGTGCCACTCCTCGTTGGCCGGCAGCACCTCGCGATCGACGAAGCGGCGCAGCGTCTGCTGCATCGCCTGCACTTCAGCGGAGAACTCGAAATCCATCGCCACTCCTTCTTCAAAGATCCGCGGCGCTGCCGCAGTCGACAGGCGCATTGTCGGCGAATCGCAG
>JAHEDN010000285.1 GCA_024641225.1 Burkholderiales bacterium
AGAACCGGGTCAGCCAGGCGATGTCGACGCTGCCGCAGGTGGTGACGCAGCAGGGCATCACGGTCGACAAGAAGTCGTCGAGCCTGATGATGGTGCTGTCGGTGTTTTCGCCCGACGAGCGCTACGACGCGACCTACATCGACAACTACACCAACCTGTACGTGCTCGACGAGCTGAAGCGCGTGCCGGGCGCCAACCGCGCCTCGGTGTTCGGGCTGCCCGACATCGCGATGCGCGTGTGGCTGCGGCCGGACCGCATGGCGCAGCTCGGCATCTCGGTGCAGGACGTGGCCGCGGCGATCAAGAGCCAGAACCAGACCTTCGGCATCGGCCAGATCGGCGCCGAGCCGACCCCGGCCGGCGTGCAGCAGACCTTCGTCGTCACCGCGCAGGGGCTGCTCACCAAGGCCGACGAGTTCGAGGACATCATCGTCCGCGCGGCGAAAGAAGGGACCGCGATCGTCCGCGTCAAGGACATCGGCCGGGTCGAACTCGCCAAGCGCGACTACTCGGTGGCCAGCCGCATGAACGGCAAGACCGCGACCACGATCGGCATCTTCCAGCAGCCGGGCGCCAACGCCGTCGAAACGGCGAGCGCGGTACGCAAGCGGATGGAGGACCTGAAGGCACAGTTTCCGACCGGGCTGGACTACAAGATCGCGCTCGACACCAGCCTGTTCACGCTGACCTCGATCGACAAGGTGGTGCACACCTTCTTCGAGGCGGTGGTGCTGGTGATCCTGGTCGTGTTCCTGTTCCTGCAGTCGCTGCGCGCCACGATCATCCCGATCCTGGCGGTGCCGGTGTCGATCGTCGGCACCTTCATCGGCATGCACCTGCTCGGCTTCTCGATCAACATGCTGACCCTGTTCGGCATGATCCTGGCCATCGGCCTGGTGGTCGACGACGCCATCGTCGTGGTCGAGAACGTCGAAGTGAACATGACGAAGAAGGGGCTGTCGGCGCTCGCCGCCTCGAAGCAGGCGATGACCGAGATCGCCGGCGCGCTGATCTCGATCGTGCTGGTGCTGGTCGCGGTGTTCCTGCCGGTGGCCTTCCTCGGCGGCGTGACCGGCACGCTGTACCAGCAGTTCGCGATCACCATCGCGATCTCGGTGGTGATCTCGGGAATCATGGCGCTGACGCTGTCGCCGGCGCTGGCCGCGATCATCATCAGGTCGCACCACGGAGAGAAGAAGGGCTTCTTCCGCTGGTTCGAGAACGGCTTCGCCCGCCTGACCGCCGGCTACGTCGGCATCGTTGCCCGGGCGATCCGCGGCTGGCCGATCGCGCTCGCCGCCTTCGCCGCGGTGATCGCCGGCATCGTGCTGATGTTCCGCGTGCTGCCGGGAAGCTTCGTGCCCGACGAGGACCAGGGCTACTTCTTCGCCATCGTCGAGGCGCCTGACACGGCCAGCCAGGGCGTCGTCGGCGGGCTTGCCGACAAGGCCTACAGGATCGTCGCCGCCGATCCGGCAGTGCAGGATGTAGCGATCGTCAACGGCTACAGCCTCGTGGACAGCCAGATTCGCAACAACGCGGCGGTGCTGTTCGTGTCAATGAAGCCTTTCGAGGAGCGTAAGGACGCATCGCTGCTTTCCTTCGCGGCCCTGCCGCGGCTGAACCGGCAGTTCGCGGCGCTGAAGGAGGGATTCGTCTTCGCCATCAACCCGCCTTCAATCCCGGGCCTGGGCACGACAGGCGGCTTCGAGTTCTACCTGCAGAACCGCGGCAGCGGCGATCCGCGCGCCACCGACCAGGCGCTGCAGGCGTTCCTCGCCAAGGCGCGGGAGCGTCCGGAACTGGCCGGCGTAAGCACGACGTTCCGCGCCGCGACTCAGCAGCTCTTCGTCGACCTGGATCGCAACAAGGCCGAGGTGCTCGGCGTGCCGGTTCAGGAGGCGTTCCAGACGATGCAGAGTTTCTTCGGCTCATCGATCGCCGGTCAGTTCAGCCAGTTCAGCCGCGTCTGGTGGGTGGTGCTGCAGGCCGACAGCCAGTACCGCGTCGACCCGAACGATTTCAACAAGGTCTACGTCCGTTCGCATTCCGGCAAGATGGTGCCGCTGTCGGCGCTGATCACCGTGCGCTATGTAGCCGCGCCGAAGCTGATGGAGCGCTTCAACGGCTTTCCGGCCGTGAAGGTCACCGGCAACCCGGCCGAGGGCTTCAGTTCGGGCCAGGCGATCGCGGCGATGGAGGCGGTGGCACGGGAGACGCTGCCCTCCGATTTCTCATTCTCGTGGGCCGGCCAGGCGCTGCAGGAAAAGGATTCGGGCGGCACCTCGTCGATCGCCTTTGTGGCCGGCCTGATCGTGGTGTTCCTGCTGCTGGCGGCGCAGTTCGAGAAGTGGACGCTGCCGCTGGCGGTGGTGCTCACCGTGCCGATCGCGGTGCTCGGGGCGCTGCTGCTCACCTGGGTGCGCGGGCTGGACAACGATGTGTACTTCCAGGTCGGACTGGTGACGCTGGTCGGCCTGTCGGCGAAGAATGCGATCCTGATCTGCGAAGTGGCGATCGAGCACGTGCACGCCGGCATGTCGGTGTTCGACGCGGCGCTCGAAGCGGCGCGGGCGCGCATCCGCGCGATCGTGATGACCTCGCTCGCCTTCGGGCTGGGCTGCGTGCCGCTGGCGCTGGCGTCCGGCCCGGGCGCCAACAGCCTGCGTGCCATCGGCACCGGCGTCATCGGCGGCATTTTCGCCTCGACCTTCGTGGCAATCTTCTTCGCGCCGCTGTTCTTCTGGATGCTCGAATCGATGAGCGAGAAGTTCGGCGGCAAGGCGGCCGGCGCAGCGCATGGCGGCGCTTCACCCGCCGGGGCGCCGCACGCGAAGCGGGAGGGCGACTGACATGCGCGACCTCGCGGCAATCCTGTCGTCGGCGCCGCGGGCCGGCGCTGCGCTGAGCGTGCTCGCGGCGCTGCTCGCCGGTTGCGTCGTCGGCCCCGACTACAGGCGGCCGGAGGTCACGAGTCCGGAACGGTGGCGCATCGACTACGCGCAGGCCGCCGATGTAGCGAACACCCGGTGGTGGGAGCAGTTCGGCGACCTGGCGCTCGACCAACTGGTCGACGAGGCACTGCGCGAGAACCGCGATGTGCGCATCGCCGCGGCACGCGTCGACCAGTTCATCGGCGCGCTAACGACGACGCGCTCGCAGTTCTATCCGCAGATCGGCTACGGCGCGGATGCGAGCCGCAGCCGCTCGAGCCGAGTGGGGCAGCCGCCGATTCCGGCCGGTGGCGATCCTTACTACTCGCTGTACCAGGGCGCGCTCAATGCGCAGTGGCAGATCGACCTCTTCGGCCGCGTCCGCCGGCAGAGCGAGGCGGCGCAGGCGCAAGTGCTGGCGAGCGAGCAGGGCCGCCGCGGCGTCGTGCTGTCCGTGGTGTCGAGCGTGGCCGCGAGCTACATCGGCCTGCGCGCGCTCGACCGGCAGCTCGAGATCGCCCGCGCGACCGCGGCGAACTACGCGCAGACGAAGAAGATCTTCGACCTGCGCTTCAAGGGCGGCGTGGTATCGCAGGTCGAGGTCTCGCAGATCGAGTCGCAGTACCAGCAGGCGCTGGCGGCGATTCCGGAGCTCGAACGGCAGATCGCCGCGCAGGAGAACCTGATCAGCGTCCTGCTCGGCCGCAGCCCGGGGCCGATTGCGCGCGGCAAGGCCATCGACGAACTGATCGCGCCGGCGATCCCCGGCGACCTGCCCTCGACGCTGCTCGAACGGCGGCCGGACATCCGGCAGGCCGAGCAGAACCTCGTCGCGGCGAATGCCAGCATCGGCGTGGCCAAGTCGCTCTATTACCCGACGCTGTCGCTGACCGGCGTGCTCGGCTCGGTGAGCACCGCGCTTGGCGACTTCCTGAGCAGCGCCTCGGTCGCCTGGTCGCTCGGCGCCGGGCTGGCCGGTCCGGCGTTCACCTTCGGCGCGATCGAGGGCCAGGTGCAGTCGGCCGAGGCCGCACAGCGAGAGGCGCTGGCGTTTTATCAGAAGACGATCCTCGGCGCCTTCCAGGAAACGAACGATGCGCTGGTCGGCTCGACCAGGAAGCGCGAGGAAGCCGAAGCGCAGGCCAGGCGCGTGACTGCATTGAGGGAGTACGCGCGGCTGTCGCGCCTGAGGTTCGACAACGGCTACGCCGGCTATCTCGAGGTGCTGTATGCGGAAAACGAACTGTTCGGCGCCGAACTGACTACCGTGCGCGTGCAGTCCGAACGCTATACGCAGCTCGTCAACGTTTACCGTGCGTTCGGCGGCGGCTGGGTCGACGAAGCCGACAAGCTGGCACCGCAGCCGCTGCTCGTTGTACCCGCCGACGGGCAGGCGGCTTCGACCGCCGCGCGCTGAGCCGGCAGAGAACCGCGGGGGGTCGGCGAGCCCGCCCCGCGGCCCGGGACGACGGCGCGAAGGCCCGCGGGGAAGCGGCCGCAGTCAACCCCTCCGGACGGGATCGCGGGCGCGGCTACTGCGCCCCGGAGCGAGCCTGGCGG
>JAHEDN010000286.1 GCA_024641225.1 Burkholderiales bacterium
TTGGTCAGGAAGCTCGCCGTGACCATCCGCAGCCGGTTGTGCATGTAGCCGGTCCGGTTGAGCTGTGCCATCGCCGCATCGATCAGCGGATAGCCCGTGCGGCCATCGCACCACGCGGCGAACAACTCCGGTGCGTCTTCCCAGCGGATGCGGTCGTACTCGGGCTTGAAGCTCGCCGTGATCACCTGCGGGTGGTGATACAGGATCTGCTGGTAGAACTCGCGCCAGATCAGCTCCGACAGCCACGTGGCCGCGCCAGCCGACTCCTGTGCCAGTTCGTGCGCGAACTGTGCCAATTCACGGATCGACACGGTGCCGAAGCGCAGATGCACCGACAGGTAGGACGGCCCGCGCACGGAGGGGTAGTCGCGAGTCTCGCGATAGCGGTCGATGCGTGTCTTGAAGTCGTCGAACAGCGCCCGGCCGCCGCTGGCGCCGACCGGCACCTTCAGTTCGTCGAGGTCGCTCGGGGCGAAGCCGAATGCTTCCAGTGACGGCAATTGCGCCGCGACGGGCGGCGGGGCCAGCGCCGCGAGATGCTTCCGCACGCCGTACGCCTGCAGGTGGAACGGCGTCAGCGCCTTCATCCAGGCATTCCGGTACGGCGTGAACACGGAGAACGGCCGCCCTGCACCGGTCAGCACCTCGTCGCGCTCGAAGATCACCTGGTCCTTGAACGTATGCAGCCGGCGCCCGGCTTTGCTCAGCGCGGCAGCGACCGCCGTGTCGCGCTCGATCGCGTAGGGCTCGTAGTCGTGATTGGCGAATACGGCATCGACACGCAACTCGTCGGCGAGCCGCACGATCTGCTCGACAGCGCGCCCGTGGCGGACGATCAGGGCGCCGCCTCGCGAGCGCAGCTGCTCGTCGAGCTCGCGCAGGCTTCGATGGATGAAATCGACGCGGCGGTCGGAGTGCAGTCCCTCGGCCAGCAGGTCGTCGAGAATCGCGCGGTCGAAGACGAACGCGGCATAGACACATCGCGCGCTCTTCAGGCAGTGATGAAGGGCCGCGTTGTCACCGAGCCGCAGGTCGCGGCGAAACCACATCAGGGCCGAGTTCATCGTCAGTCAGCGGCTACCGGCTTCACGGCCGAGCTTACAATGTCAGCATGAACTGAACGATGCTCGGAACGCCGAGAGTCCATGGATCTGACGCACAAGTTCCTGATCGCGATGCCGGCGATGGCGGATCCGAACTTTTCCGGCGCGGTGGTCTACATCTGCGAGCACACGGGAAGGGCGCGCTCGGCCTCGTCATCAATCGGCCGACTGAACTGACGCTGGAAAGCCTGTTCGACAAGATCGACCTGAAGCTCGAGATCGCGCCGTGGCGGGATGCGCCGGTGTACTTCGGCGGGCCTGTGCAGACGGAGCGCGGCTTCGTGCTGCACGTTCCCGCGGGCCACTACAGCTCGTCGCTGTCGGTGGCCGAGGACATCGCGCTGACCACGTCGAAGGACGTTCTCGAAGCGGTGGCCGACGGCAGCGGCCCGGCGAAGCTCTTCGTCACGCTGGGCTATTCCGGCTGGGGGGCCGGACAGCTCGAATCGGAAGTCTCGGCCAACGCCTGGCTCACGGTCGATGCGCGGCCCTCGATCATCTTCGATACGCCGGCCGACGAGCGCCAGGCTGCAGCGTTGCGGCTGCTTGGCATCGATCCGGCGCAACTGTCGGCGCAGGCGGGCCATGCTTGAACCGGCATCTCCGACCGGCCGGTCCGCGATTCCAGCTTCTGTCCTGCATTCGTTGAACGAAGAGATCGTGCTCGGCTTCGACTTCGGCACGCGACGCATCGGCGTGGCCGTCGGCAACGGCGTCACGCGGCAGGCGCGGCCGCTGGCGCTGATCGCTGACGCAGCGCAGGTGCGCTGGCGGCGGATCGGTGAGCTGATCGGTTCATGGCAACCGGCGCGGCTTGTGGTGGGGATCCCGCGCCATCCGGACGGGACGCCCCACGAGCTGACCGCCCGCTGCGAGCGCTTCGCCCGGCAGCTGGAGGGCAGATACCGGCTGCCGGTTGCGCGCGTCGACGAGCGTTACTCGTCGACGGCCGTGATCGAAGGCCGTGACGACGCGGCGGCGGCGGTGATCCTGCAGCAGTGGTTCGACGAAGGTTCTCACCCCGTTCCCCTCGCTCCTCTTCCGCAAACGGAGCGGGGAAATGGTCGGTCGGCGTCGCCTGGCGACATCGAGAAAGAATGATCGAACTCGACGCCGAAGCGGTCTACCGGAGCCTGGCTGCCCGCCTGCGCGAAGAGGTCGTCGGCCGCGACGTGCGGCTGGTCGGCGTGCACACCGGCGGCGTGTGGCTCGCGCAGCGGCTCAAGGACGACCTGCACGTGCAGCACGAGGTAGGGATCCTCGACATCTCCTTCTATCGTGACGATTTTTCGCGCTCGGGACTGAACCCCACTGTCAAGCCGTCGTCGATCGCCTTCGACGTCGAGGGCGCCGACATCGTGCTGGTCGATGACGTGCTGTACACCGGCCGGACCGTGCGCGCGGCGATGAACGAACTGTTCGACTACGGGCGGCCAGCGCGCATCGACCTGGCGGTGCTGATCGACCGCGGCGGCCGCGAACTGCCGATCGCGCCGACTGTGGTCGGCCGCCGCATCGAAGTGCCGGAGGAGATCAGCGTCCTGCTGTCGCGCGACGACGACGGCAGGCTTCACCTGACCCTGGAGCAGCGCCGTGACATATGAGTTCGGCCGCAATCCGCAGCTGAACCGCAACGGCGAGCTGCATCACCTGCTGTCGATCGAAGGGCTGCCGCGAGCGATCATCGAGCGCATCCTCGCCACCGCCGACGGGTTCATCAACGTCGCCGAACGCGAGGTCAAGAACGTGCCGCTGCTGCGCGGCCGTTCGGTCTTCAACCTGTTCTTCGAGAACAGCACCCGCACGCGGACGACGTTCGAGATCGCCGCCCGCCGCCTGTCCGCTGATGTCTTCAACCTGGACATCATGCGCTCGAGCACCGCCAAGGGCGAGTCGCTGCTCGACACGATCAACAACCTGACGGCGATGCAGGCGGACATGTTCGTCGTGCGCCATGCGACCGGGGGCGCGCCGCACCTGATTGCGAGCCATGTGGCGCCGCATGTGCATGTGATCAACGCCGGCGACGGGCGCCACGCGCATCCGACGCAGGGCCTGCTCGACATGTACACGATCCGCCACTACAAGCGCGACTTCGCCAACCTGAGGGTGGCGATCGTCGGGGACATCCTGCATTCGCGCGTGGCGCGCTCGGACATCCACGCCCTGACCACGCTCGGCGTGCCCGAAGTGCGCGCGGTGGGACCGCTGACCCTGCTGCCCGACGGGCTCGAACAGCTTGGCGTGCGCGTGTTTACGCGTCTGGACGACGGCATTCGTGACGCCGACGTGATCATCATGCTGCGGCTGCAGAACGAGCGCATGCGCGGCGCGCTACTGCCGAGCGCGCAGGAGTATTTCCGCAACTACGGCCTGACCCCCGAACGGCTGCAACTGGCCAGGCCCGATGCGATCGTGATGCATCCCGGCCCGATGAACCGCGGCGTCGAGATCGATTCGCGCGTCGCCGACGGCACGCAGAGCGTGATCCTGCCGCAGGTCACCTTCGGCGTTGCCGTGCGCATGGCCGTGCTGTCGATCGCCGCCTCGTCGCAAAGGATGCAATGAAGCTTGCCATCCGTCATGGCCGCGTGGTCGACCCGGCGTCGGGCCACGACGCTGTTGCCGACCTGTTCATTGCCGACGGCCGCATCGCAGCGCTGGGACACGCGCCGGCCGGCTTCGCCGCGGAGCGGGAAATCGACGCGCGCGGGCTCGTTGTCGCGCCGGGCTTGGTCGACCTGTGCGCCCGGATGCGCGAGCCCGGCGCGGAAGGCGCGCTGAAGCGCGAGATGCGTGCGGCGCTCGCCGGCGGTGTGACCGGCGTCGTCTGTCCGCCGGACACCGATCCGCCGCTCGACGAGCCTGGCCTCGTCCGCATGCTGCGGCAGCGCTCTCGCGAGGCGGCCGGCGCGCGCTTGTATCCGCTCGGCGCGCTGACCTCGGGGCTGAAGGGCGACGTGCTCGCGGAGATAGAGACACTCGCCGAAGCCGGCTGCGTCGCGTTCATGCAGACCGGGGCACTGCCGCACGACAACGGCGTGCTGCTGCAGATCCTGCGTTATGCGAAGACTTTTGATCTGCCGGTGTGGCTGCGCCCGGTCGAGGACACGCTGGCCGGCGACGGCGTTGCCGGCGCAGGTCCGGTGGCCGGCCGGCTCGGCTTGCCCGCCGTGCCCGTGCTGGCGGAAACGGTGGCGCTGCACACGATCTTCGAAATGCAGCGCGAGACGGGCGCGCGGATCCACGTCTGCCGCCTGTCGAGCGCCGCGGGCATCGAGCTCGTGCGCCAGGCGAAGCGCGAGCGACTGCCAGTGACCGCGGACGTCGGCATTCACCACGTGCATCTGACCGACGTCGATATAGGGTACTTCAACCCCGATTT
>JAHEDN010000287.1 GCA_024641225.1 Burkholderiales bacterium
CTGAAACGTATGGAAAGTCGCTGCGTGGAACACTGTTCCTCGGGGCGGAAGCCGCCGGTCATCGGTGCGAAAAAGTTTCCCGCCAGTGCCGGGAACCATCGTGCGGGGCGCCGCGCTTCAGCAGGAACCCTTTGCGCCGTGTCGGCACGGCGACGCGGGCGATAGCGAGAGCTGACAGGATCAGCGACCGTCAGGAGCCAATCTTCTGCCGCACGCGGCGGCGGGAGCTTCCCTTGCCAAGGCCGCATCCTTGTCGCACGATCCGAACGAGACAAGTGGCGGTGCGGCGATCCCCATGCCGATGCCGCACCGAGACGCGAGACCAAGAACCGAGCGATGCAAGCTCCAGCGGGCGAACCGGTGCAGAGTGGCAAGACCTGGCGATCGCGCCTCTACGCCCTGCTCGACGGCGAAGGTCTGGCGCCTGGAAGCGCCATCGCTCGTGCAATTATGGTCACGGCGATCATCCTGAATGCGGCGGCCGTCGTTCTCGCCACCGTCAAGCCTCTGACGGCGACCTACGGCAGCTACTTCGCTGCCATCGCCAACGCGGCCCTCGTGCTCTTTGCGCTCGACTACGCGGCGCGGATCTGGACAGCGCCTGAAAGCGGATCGGCGGCGCGCCGGGGGCCATGGTCGGCGCGACTGGCCTACATCGTCTCACCGCTGGGCATCGTCGATCTGGTCGCGCTGCTTCCCCTGTGCCTTGAATTCCTGGTCCGCCCTGACGCGGACTGGTTCGGGGTCCTGCGCCTGCTCGCATTGCTGAAAATCACCCGGCACGCCCCGGCACTGCAGCTCTTCGTGGCCGTCATCCGCAACGAATCGCAGGTACTGCTCTCTGCGCTTCTCGCCATGACCGTCAACTGGATCCTGGTCTCGGCCGTCATCTTTGCGCTCGAGCACGAGACCCAGCCCGAGGCGTTTTCGAACATGCTGCAGGCGATGTGGTGGGCGATCGTCACCATGTCGACAGTCGGATATGGAGACGTCGTCCCACTGTCGCCGGCGGGCCGGGTCTTCGGCGGGCTCGTCATGGTGCTGGGCATCGCCAGCGTCGCCGTGCCGGCGGGCATCCTGGCCACCGGCTTCTCGGCCGAGTTGCGCAAACGCCGGTCGATGATCTCGTGGCATCTGGTGGCGAAGCTGCCTTTGTTCGCCAACCTGGAAGCCTCGCGCATCGCCGCCATCGCTCGGCTGCTCAAGCTCGACGTCGTGCCGCCGCGCTACACGATCGTGATGCAAGGCGAGCCCGGCGATTCCATGTTCTTCATCGTCTCGGGTGAGGTCGAGGTCGAGGTCCAGCCACGGCCCATTCGCATGGGCCCCGGGCAGTACTTCGGCGAAATCGCGTTGCTGCAGGAGGCGCCACGCACCGCGACCATCGTGTCGGTGACCGAGTGCGAGCTTCTCGTGCTGAACGCGGCCGATTTCCATCGGCTGCTGCACGAGTACCCGGCATTGAATGAATCGATCCGCGAGACGGCCAAACGCAGGGCCGGGTAGGGACGGCCGCGCCTCGAATCGCGACGCTTGGCATGCAGCGCAGGATTACCCGCGCGCCGCTTCGTCCCGTAGGTGAAGGACCCTGACGTCAAGGCGTCCGGACCCGGCGCGCAGGGCTTAAGCCGGCGGCACCGCGCCCTTGCGCTCGACGATCATCCGGTACTGCTCCGGCTCTCGGTGGCGGGCGAAGTTGAACGTGGTGTTCTTGTACGACGCGCAGAGATCCAGGTCGCAGCGGGCAATCGCCAGTTCGTCGCCGGTAGTAGTGCAGGCGGCGACGATCTCGCCGCTCGGCGCTACGATGATCGAGTTGCCGATCTGCTCGACGCCTTCCTCGTTTCCGGCCTTGGCGACACCGACCACCCACGTGCCGTTCTGGTAGGCGCCCGACTGCATCACCAGCTCGTTGTGGAAGTGCGATAGCGCGTCGTGCTCGGGCGCCGGCGGGTTGTGCACCGGCGTGTTGTAGCCGATCAGCACCATCTCGACCGCCTGCAGGCCGAGGATGCGATATGTCTCCGGCCAGCGGCGGTCGTTGCAGATCGCCATGCCCAGGATGCCCTGCCTGCCGCTGCCGAAGTCAGCGTGGAAGGCCGGGAATCCCAGGTCGCCGACCTCGAAGTAACGCTTCTCCAGGTGCTGGAAGCGCCGCCATGGCTCGTGTTCGGCATGCCCGGGCAGGTGGATCTTGCGGTACTTGCCGATGACGCGGCCGTTCTTGTCGACCGTGATCGCCGTGTTGAACCGGCGCGTGCGGCCGCCCTGCTCCGCCAGCTCTCCGTAGCCGAGGTAGAAGCCGAGTTGCAGCCGCTGCGCGGCATCGAACAGGCGTTGCGTGTCCGGTCCCGGCATCGCCCGCTCGAAAAAGCCGTCGATCTCCGCCTGCGACTCCATGTACCAGCGCGGGAAGAACGTAGTCAGCGCGAGCTCCGGAAACACGATGAGATCGCAGCCGTTGCCCTTGGCCTCGCTCATCAGCGCAAGCATGCGGTCGACGACCTGCGCGCGCGTTTCGAGGCGCGCGATCGGGCCGAGCTGGGCCGCGCCTACGGTAACGATCCTTGCCATTGCTTCCTTCGTGTCAGCGCGCCAGTTCGAGCAGCGTGTGCAGCAGCACGTCGGCGCCGGCGGCGAGGTGCGCGGGCCCGGTGTGCTCCGCGGGGTTGTGGCTGATGCCCTTGACCGACGGCACGAAGATCATCGCGGTGGACGCGATCCTCGCCATCATCTGCGCATCGTGGCCGGCGCCGGAGGTCATCGGCCGGCATGAGTGACCGAGTCTTGCCGCGGTTCGTGCGATCAGCGCCGCGACGCCCTTGTCGAAGATCACCGGCTCGAAGCGGGCGAGCGACTTCGCCTCGATTGTGACCCCCTCGTCGGCGGCGAGCTGCTGCAGGAACGCGGCGAACTTCGCCTCGGCCTGCGCCAGCAGCGCCTCGTCGGTGTTGCGCAGGTCGACCGTCACCTTGGCACGCGCTGCGATGACGTTGATCAGGTTCGGGTGCAGGTCGACCTTGCCCATCGTCGCGACCTGGTTGCCGCCCATCTCCTTCGCCAGGGCGCGCAGGAAGTGGCCGATCGCCGCTGCGCAGTAGCCGGCGTCGTGGCGCAGGCGCATCGGCGTCGTGCCGGCATGGTTCGACTGGCCGGTGATCGATACCTCCTGCCACGAGATGCCCTGCAGGTTTTCGACCGCGCCGATCGTGATGCCTTCGATGTCGAGGACCGGCCCCTGTTCGATGTGCAGTTCGACGAACGCGTGCGGCCGGTACAGCAGCATCGGCGCATCGCCGAGGTAGCCGATGCGCTCCAGTTCGTCCTTCAGCACCTTGCCGTCGATGCCGATCGTCGCGTAGGCCTCCTCCAGCGACAGCCCGCCCGCGTAGACCAGCGAGCCGCACATGTCTGGGTGAAAGCGCGCGCCTTCCTCGTCGGTGAACACGCCGACCACCAGCGGTCGCCGCGTCCTGATTCCGGCCTCGTTCAGCACCTGCACGACTTCGAGCCCGCCGAGGACGCCGAGACAGCCGTCGTAGCGGCCGCCGGTGCGCACGGTGTCGATGTGCGAGCCGGTCATCACCGGCTCGCCGTCTTCGGTCCCGGCACGGCGGCCGAAAATGTTGCCGATCGGGTCGACACGCACCTCGAGCCCGAGTTCGCGCATCCAGCCCGCGACGAGGTCGCGGCCGGCCTTGTCCTCGTCGGTCAGCGCCAGCCGGCAGCAGGAGCCGTCCGCGGTGCTCCCTATGGCGGCCAGTTCGTTCAGCCGCGCCATCAGGCGCGCTTCATTGATTCGCAGGCTCTCTGCCTTCATGCCAGTACCTCCTCGGCCGTGCGGCCGACCACTTCGCGATAGATCACGGGGTCGGTATCGCCTTCGCTGCCGATCAGCAGTACGCGCGACTCGGTGTCGAGCCCGAGCATCTCGCGCAGGTGCGCATCGTCATGCGCCGCCAGCAGCACGCCGAGGCCGGCGCCGCCGGTCTCGCCGGCAACGACCGGCGGATCACCGGGTACCGGTCGCGCAAGCCGCTTCATCGCTTCGAGCGCATACCCGTCGTCGATGGCCACGGCCACGTTGACGCCGCCACGCAGGATCTCCCAGGCGAGTTCCGAGACCTCGCCGCAGGCGAGCCCGGCCATCACCGTCTCGAGGCTGCCCTCGACCACCACCGGCCGGCCGGCTTCGAGGCTGCGACAGACGCAGTCGGCATGCGTCGGCTCGACGGCGACGAAGCGAGGCCGCCGATCGCCCCAGTGCAGCCAGAAGCTGGCGCACACCGCCGCGGCCAATGCGCCGACGCCCGCCTGCACGAACACGTGCGTCGGCGGTTGTGTCATCTGCTGCTCGATCTCTGCGGCCATCACGCCGTAGCCGTGCATCACGTCGAGCGGGATGTCACGGTAGCCGGGGTACGACGTGTCGGACACGACCGTCCAGCCTTCGGCCTGCGCGGTCGCGGCGGCGTGCTTGACG
>JAHEDN010000288.1 GCA_024641225.1 Burkholderiales bacterium
AAGGCTCGATCGCGCCTGGTTGTATGAGCGGCTCGAGTGCCCGCGTGCCGCGGCTGCAGATCTGCTCGCCTACCTGTCGCTCCGCCCGCCACGGCGGGAGGCCGAGGACGTTCGCCAGCGTCTGGTGGTGCTGCGGGATGCCGCCTCCCGACTGAACTGAACGAACAACGCCGCCCGCGGGCGGCGCTGCGAGTGACGCAAGGCGGGCCTAGGCGTGCTGCTTGAGCATCGTCTCGGCACCGCTGACTTCATACTTGCCTGGCGCTTCGATATTGAGTTTCTTGACGACTCCGTTGTCGACCAGCATCGAGAAGCGCTGGCAGCGGACGCCCATGCCGCGCGCAGTGAGGTCGAGTTCAAGGCCGAGCTTCTTCGTGTAGTCGGCCGAGCCGTCGGCCATCATCCGGACCTTGCCGGTGGCGCCCTGCTCGCGGCCCCAGGCCCCCATCA
Source organism: Burkholderiales bacterium (assembly GCA_024641225.1). Lineage (GTDB taxonomy): Bacteria > Pseudomonadota > Gammaproteobacteria > Burkholderiales > Burkholderiaceae_F > JADJWR01. The sequence goes on from JAHEDN010000288.1 coordinate 451, forward strand.
CGAACGCGTCATTGACCGCCAGGCACCAGATCTCGTCGACCCCCGTCGCCTTCAGGGCGTCGTGATGCCGCACGTAACTTGGTACATGCTGTGCCGAGCAGGTCGGCGTGTAAGCGCCCGGCAGTCCGAAGATCACGATCTTCTTGCCTTTTGCGAGATCAGCCACCTGGAAGGTGTTCGGACCGAGCGAGCAGCCCGCGGTTTCCACTTCGATGAACTCATGCAACTGCCCGTCGGGCAGCTTGTCGCCGACCTTGATCGTCATCTTTAATCTCCTCTGGAAAGTGTGGCGAGAGTTTAGCCGCGAGCCGCCGCTCAGTCGCCGAGCGCAACCCCTTCGCGGCGAGGGTCGGCGCCACCGGCCCAGCCCAGGCGGCCATCAGGCAGATGCACACGGACGATGCCCTGCAGACCGCTCGTCATCGGGACTTCCCGAACTTCGTGGCCGCGCGCCTGCAGGCCCTCGACGAGGCGGCGGCTGATGCGGCCTTGCTCGACCTCGGTGGGTCCGTTGCGGCTGCCGAAGTTCGGCATCGAGATTGCCTGCTGGATGTCGAGATCCCAGTCGAGCAGACCGACCAGTGTCCGTGCGACGTAGCCGATGATCTGCGAGCCGCCCGGCGAGCCGATGCTGGCCAGCAGTTCGCCGCTGGCGCGGTCGAACACCAGCGTCGGCGCCATCGACGAGCGCGGGCGCTTGCCGGGCTGCACCCGGTTGGCGATCGGCAGGCCGGCATCGCTCGGCGCGAACGAGAAGTCGGTCAGCTCGTTGTTCAGCAGGAAGCCGCGCACCATGAGGCGGGCGCCGAACTGGTCTTCGATCGAAGTGGTCATCGCCACCGCGTTGCCGAAGTCGTCCACGGCCGAGATGTGCGAGGTGGCGATGCGCAGCGACTCGTCCGGCGCCCAGACGAGCCTGTAGCCGGCCGGCACGCCGGGCCGGGCACGTCCCATGCTCCTGTCGCCGATCAGCTGCGCGCGTTCGGCGAGGTAGCGCGGATCGGTCAGCGCGGTCCAGTCGACCGGGACGAAGTCCGGATCGGCGACGTAGACATTGCGATCGGCGAATGCGAGGCGACCAGCCTCGCTGAACAGGTGCACGGCATCGACCTGCGGCTCCAGCGTTCCTTCGCTCTCGACCGGCGGCACGACCGCGATATTCCGCTTTGCCAGGATGCCGAAAATCTGCGCCACCGCGACGCCGCCCGACGACGGCGGCGGCATGCCGCACAGCCGCCAGCGCTTGTAATCGGTGCACACCGGCGCGCGCTCCTTCGCCTGGTAGGCGTCGAGGTCCGCCGCGGCGAGCCCGCCACGGTTCGGATGCGCCTGCACCGCCCGAACGATGTCGGCGGCGATCCCGCCCCGGTAGAAGGCGTCGGCGCCGCCACCGGCGACGGCGCGTAGCGTGGCCGCGAGTTCGGGATTGCGCAGCAGGGTGCCGACGGCCCTGGGTGTGCCATCGGCGTTGTAGAAATAGGCGCGTGCGGCGGCGTCGCGCGCGAGGTACTTGTCGTCCTTCAGCAGTGCATGCAGCCGCGGCGAAACGGGAAAGCCCGTATCGGCGAGGCGGATCGCCGGTTCGAACAGTTGCGGCCAGGCGAGCCTGCCGTGCTGCCTGTGGACGACTTCAAGCATGCGCAGTACGCCAGGCGTGCCGACCGAACGGCCGCCGACCACTGCGTCGTAGAAGGCCATCGGTTTGTCGCCGGTCATGAAAAGGCGCTCGTCCGCCGCAGCGGGCGCCGTCTCGCGGCCGTCGAACGCCTGCACCCGCCGGCCATCGAAATACAGCACGAAAGCGCCGCCGCCGATGCCCGAACTCTGTGGTTCGACCAGGTTCAGCACCATCTGCATGGCGATGGCCGCATCGATTGCTGAGCCGCCGACGCGCAGGATCTCGCGACCGGCGTCGGCAGCCAGTGGATTGGCGGCCGCTGCCATGTGCCGCTCGGCAGCGGCGCTCTGGAGTCCAAGGCGAAAGCCGGACGCCGCCTCGGGAGCGGAAGGGCGGTCGGGTCCGCTGGCGCAGGCGGCCAGCAGCATCGACGCTGCGAGAGCGGCGATGCGGTTCCGCAGTTCGCCAATCATGTGCCGGAGGTCAGGTTCGCGGCAGATCCCGCGGTGGACACGGAAAGCAGGACTGCGCCGTGAAGGCACGGCACGGCCGCCACGACGCCGCGGCAGGCGGTGCGAGCTTCACTTGGGCTGCAGGCGGATGGCGCCATCGAGGCGGATCGTCTCGCCGTTGAGCATCACGTTGCCGAGGATCGCCGCCACCAGGCTGGCGTATTCGGCAGGCTTGCCCAGGCGCGACGGAAACGGCACCTGCCTGCCCAGCGAGTCCTGCACCTCCTGCGGCATGCCGAGCAGCATCGGCGTTTCGAAGATGCCGGGCGCGATGGTCACGCAACGGATTCCGCTGCGCGACAGGTCGCGCGCGATCGGCAACGTCATGCCGACGATGCCGCCCTTGGACGCCGCATAGGCGACCTGCCCGACCTGCCCGTCGAAGGCGGCCACCGAGGCGGTGTTGATCAGCACGCCGCGCTCGCCGTCGGCGGTCGGCTCCAGCTTGCTCATCGCGGTGGCCGCCAGGCGGATCATGTTGAACGACCCGATCAGGTTGATGCCGATCACACGGGAGAAACTGGCCAGCGCATGCGGCCCTTCCTTGCCGACCGTCTTTTCGCCGATCGCGATGCCCGCGCAGTTGACGAGGCCTCGCAGGGTCCCGAACGTGGTGGCCGCGGCCACCACCGCCTGCCCGTCGGCCTCCGAGGTCACGTCGCACTTCATGAAGCGGGCGTGCTCGCCGAGTTCGCGCGCCAGCGCCTCGCCCTTGTCGGCCTGCACGTCCGCGATGACCACCTTGCCGCCGGCCCGCGCCAGCATCGTCGACGTCGCGCCGCCGAGACCCGAGGCGCCGCCGGTGACGATGAACACGTTGTTCTTGATTTCCATGGCGATCCTCGTGTGTAGTTGTCGGCGTCACGTACAGTTTAGAAGAGCGGGCCTCCGGCCCGGCAAGGAGACGACATGAGCACCCATGGCCGCGAGCTGCTGGCGGCGCTTCGCACTTTCGAGAAGGGCAAGATCGTCAGCAGCAGGGAGGCCGTGCAGCTGGTCCAGGATGGCGACACGATCGCCACCGGCGGCTTCGTCGGCATCGGCTTTCCCGAGAACATCGCGGTGGCGCTCGAGAGCCGCTTCATGGAAACGAGCGCCACCGATCCCGACGGGGTCGGGCGTCCCGAGGGGCTGACGCTGATCTACGCCGCCGGCCAGGGCGACGGCAAGGAGCGCGGCCTCAACCACCTGGGGCATGAGGGGCTGATCCGGCGCGTGATCGGCGGGCACTGGGGGCTCGTGCCGCGCGTGCAGCAGCTCGCGGTGGCCAACCGCATCGAGGGCTACAACCTGCCGCAGGGGGTGATCACGCACCTGTTCCGCGACATCGCGGCCGGCAAGCCGGGGCACCTGACCAAGATCGGACTGGGCACCTTCGTCGACCCGCGGCTGGGAGGCGGCAAGCTGAACGCGCGCACGACCGAGGACCTCGTGCGGCTGATGGAGATCGACGGCGAGGAATACCTCTTCTACAAGTCGTTCCACATCGACGTCGGCATCGTGCGCGGCACCACCGCCGATGTCGACGGCAACATCACCATGGAAAAGGAGGCGCTGACGCTCGAGGCGCTGGCCATCGCCATGGCGGCGCGCAACAGCGGAGGCATCGTCATCGTGCAGGTCGAGCGCATCGCCGAGCGCGGGTCGCTCAATCCGCGGCACGTGAAGATTCCCGGCGTGCTGGTCGATTGCGTGGTGGTGGCCGAGAAGCCCGAGTACCACTGGCAGACCTTCGTCGAGCCGTACAGCCCGGCGTTTGCCGGCGAGATCCGCGTGCCGGCGAGCAGCGTCGAGGCGATGCCGATGAGCGAGCGCAAGATCATCGCGCGACGCGCGGCGCTCGAACTGCGCGCCAACAGCGTGGTGAACCTCGGCATCGGCATGCCGGACGGCGTCTCGCT